>NZ_JBFUMG010000019.1:0-24667 GCF_054049495.1 Phyllobacterium sp. P5_D12
GAACTGCAGCGTGCGCAGATTGTCGAGTGATACGCGCTGTTCATCGGTCGATCGGACGACGACATCGATCAGGTAGATATCATCGCGCACTTGCGTCACGGCTGTGCCGGACACCACAGTGTTGAGGGCGGTGGCCAATGCCTGAGAACTTAGGCCCAACAAGCGCGCCTGATCCTGATCAATGTGAACACGTATCGTGCGTGCCGGTTCGATCCAGTCGAAATTGATGCGCTTCAGCTGCGAATTGCCACCCAGCATCTGCGCCAGGCGCTGGGCGATAGCGCGAACCTCGTGCGGATCGGGACCGCTGACGCGGTACTGCACCGGCCAGCCCACCGGTGGCCCGAGTTCGAGCAGCGAGACGCGTGAAATGGCACTCGGGACCTTTTCCGCCAGTTCCTCTTCCAGTCGCGCTCGCAACCTCTCGCGGCCGGGAACATCCTTTGCAACGACAACCGCTTGCGAGAAGAACTCATTGGGCAGTTCGACGTTGAGCGGCAAATAGAAACGTATGGCTCCGCGCCCGACATTGGTACTCCAATGGGCAACATCGGGATCGTCCTTCAGAAGCTCGTCGAGCTGGTCGGAGGCTTTCTCACTTGCGGCGATCGATGCATTTTGGGGCAGCCTTATATCGACGAGCAGCTCGGGCCGATCTGAGGATGGGAAGAATTGGCGTGGCACGAATGGAAGCGCGAGCAGCGCTAGCACGAAACATGCGAGTGTCAGCCCGATGGTTAGCCAACGCATGCGCAAAGCGCCGAGGAGCAAGCTACGGAAAGAGCGGAGAATGATGGAAGGCTTTCCAGGCTCGGTATTCTCCGGCTTCTTGAGCAGGGCTACACCGAGGAGAGGAGAGAAAATCACCGCCCCGAGCCAGGAAACGACGAGGGCGATACTGACAACCGCGAAGATCGAGAATGTGTATTCGCCTGCGGAACTCTGCGCAAATCCGATTGGAACGAAACCCGTTGCGGTGACGAGGGTGCCGGTCAACATGGCGGCTGCCAGCGTCCTGAACGTAAAACTCGCCGCCTCTTCCTTTTCGTCGCCGAGTGCGAGCCGCGTCGTCATGGAATCCACTGTTGTCATCGCGTCGTCCACCAGGAGGCTGAGCGCGATGATCAGGGCGCCTAGAGACACACGCTGCAGATCTATCCCGAAAATCTGCATGACCGCGAACACCATCGCCAGAGACAGTGGAATGGCGAGAGCAACAACGGTGCCCGCACGGATACCGAGGCTGATGAAACTGACGGCCATTATGATGAGGATTGCCTGCCAGAGCGACGTGGTGAATTCGCCGATAGCATCATCGACGACCTGCGGCTGATTGGCCACGAGCGTAGTGTCGATGCCGATCGGCAGATCCGCAGTGATCTCCTGCATCGCCGCGGTGACGTTGCGGCCCAATGCCAGAATATCGCCGCCCTCTCGCATAGAAATCGCAAGGCCCATGGCGGGCTTGCCATTAACACGAAACATCGGCTGCGGCGGATCTGCGTAGGCCCGGTGGATTTCGGCGATGTCGCGCAGCCGGACGAGCCTGCCGTTTGCAACAAAGTTGAGATCCTGGAGATCCTCTTCCGAATCGAAAGCTCCGCTTACACGCAGCGTCAATCTTTCGTCCGAGGTGCGCAGTGTGCCCGATGGGCTGACCACATTCTGTGCCTGGAGCGCTGCGATCACGGCGGCCCTGTCGATGCCAAGACCGGCGAGCTGTTCGGTGGAGAATTCGATGAATATTCTTTCCGGCTGAGCTCCAAGCACGTCGATTTTGGAAACATCCGGCACATGCAGCAAGTGCGAGCGGGCGTCATCAACATAGTCGGCAAGTTCGCGCTGGGTGAAACCGTCCGAGGTGAAGCCGTATATGATGCCGAATGTATCGCCGAAATCGTCGTCGAAGCCGGGGCCGACAATGCCGGTCGGTAATGTCGGGCGAATATCCCCGATGCTCTTGCGCACCTGATACCAGACGTCAGGAACTTCCGCCGACGTCGTTGCATCCTTGAGGTTCACGAAGATGGTTGTCACGCCAGCATTGGTAAAGCTGCGCAGAAAATCCACTTCAGGTATCTCCTGAAGCTTGCGTTCCAGCCGTTCGGTAACCTGTTTCAGCGTGTCATCAAGGGTCGCGCCCGGCCAGGCAGCCCTGACGACCATCGTCTTGATGGTAAACGCCGGATCCTCGTTGCGCCCGAGATTGATGAAAGCGGCCGCTCCGGCCACGACGACCGCAATCATCGCATAGATCACGAGCGAGCGGCTTTTCAGTGCCCATGCTGACAGATTGAAGCCGTTCATTGGGTTGACCCAAGCAATCGAACTTCCTGGCCATCATGCAGGGCCTGAACGCCGGCGGTCACGACGACCTCGCCGGGGTTGAGGCCCTGGGCAATGATGACCGTGGCTGGATCAAAGCGAAGCACTTCGACGTTGCGTGTCGACACGGTTTTTTTGTCCTGATCCACGATCCAGACTGCAGGCTGCCGGTTGAAGTTGGTCAATGCGGTGGCGGGTATTGCGATCTCCGGCGACGAAGCGAGTGTCACACGTCCGGTGACTGTCGACCCGAGTCGCATGGCCTCCGGCGTATCGCTCAGGCCGACGCGCACCCGGAACGTCCTTGTAGTCGGATCGGCTTGGGGCGCCACCTCGCGAACCCGTCCTGTAGCTTTGACCGCAGGATCGTCAGTCAGGGTGACTTCTATGATAGCCGCCTCCGGAGCCTGCCGCAGCAGCTGTGCCGGTACATCGAAAATGGCGTCACGGCCATCCTGTCGGGCGACCTGGAGGACCATTTGCCCCGCCTGAACAACTTCGCCCGGCTCGGCACCAACGGCGGTGACGCTGCCGACGGCATCCGCATGCAATTCCGTGAAGCCCACGCGATCCTCGGCATTGTCCAACTGGGCTTGCGAACTGTCGACCTGGGACTGCGACGCACGCATGGCCTGTTGTGCGGCATCAAATTGGGCGCGTGTCGTAAAACCCTGCCGCAACAGCGTTTCCTGTCTTCCAAACGCGTTACGCGTCTTGACTAGCTGCCCTTCGGCAGCAACCAGGTTGGCCTGTGCGGTGCGGAGTGCACTGATCTCATTCTGGGGGTCGAGTTTCGCGAGGATTTGTCCTGGCTCGACCTGATCGCCAACGTTGACCAAGCGTTCGATCACACGCCCGCCAAGCCGAAACGCGAAGGAAACCTGGTTCTCAGCCTCGACATGGCCGGTAAGGCTGACGCTGTCGCCAAGCTTGCTGTGCTCGACCGTAATGGTCCGTACAGGGCGGATGAGCGGGGCGGGTTCCTTTGTCTCCTCCCGGCATCCGGCAAGCATCGTGGCTGCCATCAAAAGACCAAACAGCGCGCCAAACGCACGCACCCTTCGCATCGACCTATTCACCAAAACCAGCATCCTCATGCACTCCGGGAAGCTCAATTAAATGGGATAAAGCTTATCTGAGAGGCACTTCGACTATAACGTCTGTCTATGGTTTGTGATTGGTCAGAAATCCCAAATGGGCGCTTGGAATCCCAATTCCAGCGGGAACCCAAGAGATGGCCCGTGGCGACACGCATGTGCTGCTAGTGCCGAATTCCCTTGATATCGACGTTCTGACATGCTGGCGAAGCGATTGCCCATGCCTTTGCGCCGACTTACTTCGATTTGACCAGCCCGGAAAACCCGGCGACTGCAAGCAGGCTCAAGGCCCAGCCAACAACCGACTGGAAGAAATAGTATTTCAGGACGAATTGGCCATTGGGTTTTGTGGGATCCGGCCGCCAGTATTCCTTCTGGCCGATCGACAGCACCGGCAACAGGACATCCAATGAATACATGAGCGGGTTGAACTCCGGGTAGCTAGCTGCTTCAGGCTGGTTGAGGAAGCAGGAAAGCTGATTCTCTCCAGTCGCCGCGCGTCCAGCGAAAGTCTGACCGCTCGAGGGCATGTAGCGGCTGTCGGTCTGCTGGAGACCGCACATGGTCCATTCAAGTGAACGGAGGATGACCGGGCTGTTCGGCTTGATGGCACCATTTTTCTGGGCGAACGCGAACACGCCGATGCCGATCGCCCAAAACAGGATCAGCCACAACAGCGCGAGGAGAGGCTGGCGGCCATAGCGAAGGGTTACGGCCAATATACCATCCATTGTGGCAAGGGCGACGCGCAGCGCCGGGTTCTTTGCGCGCGCCCGCCGTGCGCGCCGCTGCAGCCGTTCCTTGGTGATCAGGACGGCGCGGGCATCTTCGTCGTGACCCATTTCCCGCAGCACGGTCGAAAGCTGCTCATAGGGTTGCGGCCAGAAATCTGCGCTCCATCGTTCGGGCGTCTGACGAGATAGCCAATCGAGCCTGCTTACCGCGTCGACGGGTCCGCCGATGAACGCGCCATACTGGCAACGATTCAGTAGCAGATCACCCATCTTTGGCCAGCTTGCCTGTTCGTCATCAATCGCTCCGATCGACGTGGCCGTCAGGTCGAGCGTGCCTTCAACCGATGCACCCTGTCGCAGGAAGAATGCACCATCGACGATTGAACGATTGAGCCTCAATGCGTAGCCGCCAGGCTGCGATAGCGTCGCCGATGTGCAATCGATGTCTCCACCAAAGCGGGCACCCAGTAGGCGGGCCTCGCCGACGATGGTTGCCCCTCGCATGGCGAGGTCACCACCCGCGACAATGGCATCCCCGTTCAGGGCGACTTCCCCGGGACGCTCGATCTGTGCGCCGACGGCGTTGAGGTCACCACCAAGCCGGACGCCCGAAAAATTAATGCCCCCGCGGACGTCTGCGCCGCGCAACAGGATCGCACCACGAACCTCCAATCCGCCGGCGTCGAGGACAATGCCTGCGGGCGAGACGATGGATGCGCCGTCTATCTCAATGTTACCACCGATGCGTGCCCCGGAGAGACGGATTTCTCCCGTGATAGTCGCGCCGCGGAAGGACAGACCCCCACGCGCTTCGAGACGATCAGCTTGCAATCCGGGCATGGCCGAACCGTCCAGAAAGAGGTTGTCGATAATGGCAGAACGCAGGATCGGCGAAGCTTCGAAGTGGCAGTCCTTGAGACCAATATCGCGTGGAATCCGGCAACCTTCGAGGTCGAGAATACCGGACACCCATGCACCGCTAAGCCTAAGCCCCTTTTCGTGCAAATGATATTCGCTATTCCCGAGGATGAGGAAGCGCAATAGCGTCGCGCGCACGATACGCGCTGGATCCTCCTGCTCTGGGCGCAAGCCATCTCCAAGCCTGTCGAAATCTCCCAAACTCAGATGCGCAACGACCTTGGCTTCAGCTGCACTGAGCGGTTGGAAACCAGTGAGGCTGGAGCCAACGGAGATTTCAGGTTCAGTTTTCGGAGGATTCTCGATGTTGTCATTTCCCCAATCGCATGCCCAGTGTGTGGCCACTCAAATACATTAACTTCCCACAGAAGCACTGTGATTGGCATTGAGTCCCAAATCTTTGCTTTAGATACCATTCGTCGAAACAAAGAGGGCTTTCGCCCAAATAAAAACGAAGGATAGTCAACAAATTAAAAGCATTTTTCCGGAACTTTAGCTTATAATAGAGCCGGTTATATAGATTCCGCTTCCACCAGTCGGATGGATCATCTCGATTGTCTACAAAGGCCGCTTTAAATGCCGTCAGACCGTCAGACCGATGACAGCAGCGTTTCGCGTTCGGCGCTCGGCTCGATCAGTCTCTGGCTGCTGTTGTTTTCGCTTTGGCTGATCCTGAATTCGAGTCTCGCTCTTCCCATCGTGGTAACTGGCGCGGTGATTGCACTGGTTGTCGACTGGATTTTCATGCGCCGCAGCGGCACATGGTGGAACGTCCTGCTGACACCGCGAAGCGTCCTCCATTTCATCGCCTATACAGGCGTGTTTTTTTTAGAGTTGGTGAAGGCCAATCTGAACATGCTGCGATACGTCTATTCTCCACGCATCGACATTCATCCCGGTATCGTCAGGATCAATATCCGGCTCAAATCGCCGATCGGAAGACTGGCCCTTGCCAATTCGATCGCACTGACGCCGGGCTCACTCGTCATGGCGATAAAGGACGATGCGCTGTTTATTCACTGGCTCGACGTCAAAACCGTCGATCCCGAGATTGCGACCGAAATGATCGCGGGGCCATTCGAGAAACACTTGGGAGAAGTCTTTGGCTGACATTATCCTGCAGATAGCCGGTGCATTGATATTTATGGGCATCGCCTGCGGTGTGGTGCGGCTTATCATCGGCAGGACCATCGTCGACAGGATCGTTGCGATCGACATGCTCACGGTGATCTCAATTTCGCTCATAGCGCTCTACGCCCACCTATCCGGTCGTTTCGTCTATATCGATGTTGCGCTGGTCTATGGGTTGCTGAGCTTCCTGGCCGTGCTTGCCATTGCGCGCTTCCTCGAACGGAGATCTTAGCGCCATGTTGGAACTCCTCGTCATCCTGGTTTGCGCCGGCATCCTGGTGAGTGGTGTGCTGGCGGTGTGTCTCGGCAATCTGCTCGCAGCGATGATCAGCGCCGGCCTCGCGAGCCTCTTTGCTGCGGTGTCATATATTCTGCTGGCTGCACCTGATGTCGCGATGGCAGAGGCGGCAATAGGCTCGGGACTGGCAACTCTGATCTTCCTCTACACGATGCGAAGGACCGGCAGCGGAAGGGAGCCATGATGGAACTGATTGGCAGCCTGGTTATCCTGGTGGGCGCTTTCTTTCTTTTTTCGGCTGGGCTCGGACTCCTGCGTATGCCGGATGCCTTTACCCGCATCCAGGCGGGCACCAAGGCGTCGACTCTGGGCAATATTTTGGTGCTGGTCGGACTGGGCATCTATCACCCCGATTGGAGCGCCAAGCTGCTCATCGTCGCCTATTTCGTGCTGATGACCAATCCATTGTCATCGCATGCTCTGTCGCGTGCCGCCCACGCAATCGGAACGCCCATGGCTGCCTCTACCATAACCGATGCATTGCGCGACGCGGAGAACGCACACAAGGAGGAGGGCGGTGCAGGATGAAACGCGTATTTGCCATCATCGCCGTGCTGATGTTCGCGGCAATCTTCTTTAGCGTGGTTGGAGGGTATAGCGAACGCCAGACGAGATCGCCGCTCGCCGAATACTATCTCACGCAGGTTCCGCGCGAACTCGGTGCGCCGAATGTTGTGACAGGGATACTCATTACCTATCGCGGCTTCGACACGCTGGGGGAGGTCGCAGTGCTTTTCATGGTGGCGGCGAGCGTTGGTGTGCTCCTTGCCAGCAAGTCTGGCGAAAACGCGCAAGTCACCAACGTAACAAGTATCGACGAGAGCGAGCCGAGCGAACTGGTCCGTACCGGCGCCGAGGTCATATTGCCGCTTATCTTCCTGTTCGGCGCTTATGTCATCATGAACGGGCATCTTTCGGCCGGTGGCGGGTTTCAGGGTGGTGCGGTGGTGGCGTCCGGTGTCATGCTGCTGATGCTGGCGAGCCCCGCAACCCAATTGCATCACGGTTTCCTGAGTGTGACGGAATCGCTCGCCGGCGTCCTCTACGTATCGATCGGAATTCTCGGTATTGTTTTTGCCGACGGTTTTCTTGATAGCCACATTCTGCCACTCGGTACATTTGGAACGCTGTTGAGTGCTGGGGCAATTCCCCTGATATCGGCCTTGCTTGGCATCAAGGTTGGAGCCGAGCTCAGTGTCGTCATCGATCGGTTCCGGCACTGATATGGCGGGCGAGGTGTGTTGATGGGTCTACCGGTTTCGCAGATATTGCTCGTCACAGGATTTTGCCTGATCCTGATCGGCCTTGCGGGAATTTTCGTCCATCGCAACATTCTGCGCATCATTATCGGTTTTTCGTTGATCGACACCGGCATCCACGTTGTCATGGTGGCAACGGGATACGTCACTGGCGGCACCGCGCCAATCATCGACGCGGCATTGGATAAGGCCAACGCTGCGACGAACGCCGTCGATCCTATCCCTTCGGCGCTGGTCGTCACGGCCATCGTCATCGGCTTTTCAGTAACCGCGATCATGCTGTCATTCGCGATACGCCTTTACGATGCCAGGAAGACGCTCGACATCGACGCCTTCACGGAGTCGAAATGGTAGAAGCCCTGTTGCATCCGTTGAACATCTTTCTGTTCGGCCTTGGGGGTAGCTTTCTCATCCCGCTGCTGTATCGCATCGCCAAACCGTTGCCGGCGGTGATCTTTGTCCTTGTGCTCGCCGGTATAGTTGCCGTTTCGGGTGTCTGCCTGTGGGCGGTGTACCACGGGCAACCGGTATTGGAGAGCTTCACGGCCGGCAGTGCGCCGCCATATTCGATCAATCTCCGCGTTGGGCCCTGGGAGGGTGTGTGTGCTTTCAGCGTCAATATCGTTGCGCTGCTGGCCGCCTGGCATCTTTGGGATCGGCTACGTCAAAACTATGCGGCGCAATTGCTGTTTCTGCTCTTGATCATGGGCGTCAACGGGATGGTGATGACAAGGGATTTGTTCAACCTTTTTGTGTTCCTCGAAATTGTATCGATAGCGACGTACGGTCTCCTCGGCTTCGATGGTACACCGGCAGCGCTCGCCGCCGGATTTAAGTACATCCTGGCGACCGTGCTTGCCTCGACCTTTTTCCTGCTGGGTACGGCCTTGCTGTATCACGTGACCGGAACGCTCAACATTGACGATATGATCGCCCACCGCGCACAGATAGCCGGGCCGATTGGAACAACGGCGTTGCTGCTCGTGCTGTCCTGCCTCATCATCGAACTGAAGCCGTTTCCGGCCAATGGCTGGGGCCTTGATGTCTACCAATCCGCCTCGAGCGGGGTTGCAGCACTGGTTTCCGGGGCAGTGTCGGCGGGCGTATTCTTTGCACTTTTCAAACTGCTTCCGCTGTTCGAAAACTACCTTACCCTTATCGCACTGTCAGGCGGGATAACGTTCCTGTTCTCCAATCTTGCCGGACTGCGCCAGACGAACGTTCAGCGCATGCTTGGCTATTCGTCGATCGCGCAAATGGGCCTTCTCACCCTGGCGCTTGCGCTGATGCGACAGCTTGGTGCCGATGCATCGATGCCGCTCGTCGTCGGCGGGCTGTTCGTCAATCACCTTTTGGCGAAGGCTGGCTTGTTCTTCTTAGCAGGCGCCGTCAATCGTCCGCAGGTCGACGACTGGTCCGCACTCGCCGGACGTCCGCTAATAATGCTCATCTTCGCCATTCTGCTCGTCGCCATTGCCGGTCTGCCGCCTTTTCCGGGTTTCTGGTCGAAATGGGACCTCGTCATTCGCGTCGCAGCGGCTGGGCACTTTGGGTGGATCGCCGTTATTCTGATCGGGTCGCTGCTCGAGATCGCATACATGTTCCGCTGGTTCAAGCAGGCGACCCGTGCCGTCGAACAAGGCGCCATTGCTGTCTCGCCGGGGCGTCTACTGCCTGCTGGTTTGTGTGCAGTGTTTCTCTGCGTTTCGGGCCATGTGGCGGCTAATCTTTCAGGAGCAGCCTCGCTATGGATATTCGCACCGTTGGTTGCCGGAGCCTTTCTCTACCTGTTCGACTGGCTTCCCGGGCGGCTCAAATCAATGCTCATGCTCATACTGGTCCTCTTGCTCGGCATGTGGATCGTTGGTCCGGTCGAGGGTATCAACCGCCTCTTCGCGGTGCTTCTCCTTTCAGGCGGGCTGGTTATCGCGTCGGCCAGCCTCTATCGCGCGGACCCGCGGCCCGGCTACTATCCGCTGATGGCGTTGCTGCTCCTGTCCATCGCCGCACTGCTGCGCACGACCACGAGTCTTGAGTTCTTCTTCAGCTGGGAAATGATCACCCTTTCTTCCTATTTCTTGATTGCGCAGGCACGCAACGCCTATCCCTATGCGTTGCCATTCCTGTTGTTCTCCATTGCTTCGGCCTTTTGCCTCCTTGCTGGTTTCGCCATGGCCGCCGCCGCCAATGGCACGATTGACCTTGCTGCATTCGGGGCTGCAGGGAAGGATGCCTGGCCCGCGTTTGTATTGCTGGCCGTGGGCTTTCTCATCAAGGCGGGGGCTGCGGGTGTCCATATCTGGCTCCCCGGCGCCTATGCGGAGGCCGATGATGACCTCTCGGCAATGTTGTCGGCGGTGGTCAGCAAGGTTGCAATCTTTGGCCTTTTCTCGGTCACCTATCTCGCCATCCGCTCGGAAATTGGCCTCGACATGGCTCACGTGATGGGTTGGGTCGGTCTGTTGACGACGTTGTTCGGTGCGGCGATGGCGCTACAGCAAACCGACATGAAACGCATGCTCGCCTATTCGAGCATGAGTCAGCTTGGCTATATCGTGACCGCCATCGCGCTGATGAGCCATCTCGGCTGGGTCACGGCATTCTATCTCGTTGCCAACCACCTGATGGTGAAGGGCATATTGTTTCTTGCCGCTGCCGGCGTCATCCTGCGGACCCGAACACGGCTGCTTCAAGAGAATGGTGGACTGGTTCGCAACATGCCCTTCACCTTCGCTGCGGTCGCCACGGCCCTGATATCGATGTCCGGCCTGCCGCCACTCGCGGGGTTCGGTGGCAAGTGGCTGCTTCTCAGTGCCATGGTGGAAAAGGGCTGGTACGGGCTCGCGGCATTGGCCGTTCTCGCAACCTTCGTCGGCTTTCTCTACATGTTTCGTCTGGCCTACGCGGTTTTTCTTGGAGAACGGAAAGCCAAATTCGAGGCAATTGCGGAGGCGCCACTCGCACTTCTTGTGCCGCAATATGTCCTGATCATCGCCATCTTCGCTTTGACATTCTTCCCGAAACTGTTCATGGACCCCGTATCCGCAGCTATCGACCCTGCATTCGCCTCAACGTTGGTTTGGGATGGCATGTCGCTGGAAACGATTTACGGATATTGGAATCCCATACCTGTCATGGCCATTACCGTCGCGATCGCGGCGGTTCTCTTTTTCGTCGTCTGGCTGCGTTACATTTACGGGTATCGGCGCGCCGCGACGACCGGCGTTACGGTCTTTTACGCATTTTACCAATCCGTTCTCTCGCGCTTGTTGAGGCCTGTCGCTATAGAATTCTGGCGCTGTATATCGGATTTGACGCTGAGCGCCGCCGGCTCGGTTCGACAGATCTATACAGGCGATGGCCAGACCTACTGCCTCTATGTTCTATGGTACATCATTGCCATTTACGTGACCGGCACACTTATTCGCTAGTTGTAATGCCATCGCCAGGGTTGATTGGCTGGGGTGCTAAAATTTTTCTTTAGTGCGATGGAAATCGTGCCGCCGATCTCAGATAAACTGCAGAGCCCCCTGAATGCGGGTATTTTTGTGTTGGGGAGGCGGAGGGTAGTTCAAGTTATCGAAATTTTGTAGGTAATTAATAAAGAAGCAAAATTTATGAGAAATGGCGGAGRGGGTGGGATTCGAACCCACGGTAGGCTCTCACCTACGCCGGTTTTCAAGACCGGTGCCTTAAACCGCTCGGCCACCCCTCCAACCTGCTGAAACGTTTGATATCCAATGTTTTGGCGAAAGCCAAAAGAATGCTACGAACGCTGTGCGCGGTCTATATAGCCTTTCAAATTGCGGCGTCAACCTCGTCGTCAGCGTCCGGCTTACAGCAGTTGAAGCTGCCCGTCTGATAGTCTGTCTGCCCCAATAAAGCGTAAAATGCCTTGATTGTGCCGACATGAACGGGCAATCGTGCCCTGAAAACTGTTTTTACATGGATTTGACCCTGTGATTCCTTGCTCCGTCCGGCAGATACTTCTGGCGATTTCTACGGTTTTTATTCTCGCTGGTGCGGTAAATTCGACTGCCGCGCAGACGCCTGCGCCTGCGCCGGCTCCTGCCACGGGCATTGTTGCGGAACAGCGGCCTGCAATCGATGCCGTGAAGAAGCAAATCGCCGACTATGCTCAACAAATGGAGAAGGCCGACACCGACGCAGCATTGGCGGATCTGCGCCTCAATCTGGAGGCCAGCGCCAAAAAACTGTTGGATATCGGCGTATCGTTCAGACCGCGTGTCACGGAGATCAATTCGCGGCTGGATCAGCTCGGTCCTCCACCAGCCCAAGGCCAGCCACCGGAAGCGCAGATCGTCACCGATGAGCGGACGAAGCTGACGACCGAGAAAGCCGAAATCAATGCCGTCCTGGGCGAGACCGAGGATCAGTTGATCGCAGCCAACAGGATGATTGAGCGAACGGTGGATGCGCGGCGCGAATTGTTCACCAACACACTTTCGCAGCGCGTCAACATCAATTATTCGCTCGGTAGTGAAGTAGCCGACGCCTACGGCCAGGAAATACGAACGATGAATCAGGTGGTTACATCCTGGTGGCGCTTCGTCGTTTCCTTCAAATGGCAATCCATGCTGGCCGCAGCCTTTTTTGCCGCGATTGCAGCGCTCGTTTTGCTGATAGGCGGTCAGCGGACACTCGGCCACCTATATCTGCGCGACGCGACTATTGAATCGCCATCCTATCTGAGTCGGCTCGCTGTCGCGTTCTGGTCAACGCTCATGCGATCGTTGACGGTGGTTGTCTTCCTCGTCACAACATATTTGTTTCTTAATTATTTCAATGTGTTGCGACCAGATATTGCATCGCTGATCTATATGCTCTTTTGCGTCATCGGCATCGTGTATTTCGTTCACGCCCTGGCCCAGGCGGTGATCTGTCCGGGTGCACCAAACTGGCGTCTGGTGCGCATAGCGCCGCGGCCAGGCCGTATCCTGATGGTTTTGATCACGGCCACAGCAACGATCACCGGGCTCGACTACATCGCCGATACGGTCAATCAGATCGCTGGTTCACCATTGTCATTGACCGTCGCGAAGAGTCTCTTTGCCACCGTTCTGATGGGCCTCCTCATCATCGCCATGGCCTCACTGAGGCCGCTCGAAGACGAAGAAACGGGGAATATCAAGCCCTGGCCAAGGGCCATGCGGCTTTTCCTCTATGCGATCGGTCTTGTGCCTATCGTCGCGGCGCTTCTCGGCTATATCGGACTGGCACGCTTCGTGTCGCAGCAGATTGTTATCAATGGCGCCGTGGTAGTCACGATGTATCTGGGCTTCCTGACGGCTCGCGCGGTATCCGATGAGAATGCACTTACCGGGACCAAGCTTGGACGGGCGGTGCAAACCCGTTTTGGTTTGGATGAGACTGCCCTGGACCAGCTCGGTCTCGTGTTGAGTATTGTCATCAATATCTTCGTTGTCGCGCTGGGTATTCCGATAATCCTCCTGCTGTGGGGATTCCAATGGAGCGAAATGTCGGCCTGGTTCGTAGCAATCGCGACAGGCTTCCAGATTGGTTCGGTTAATATTTCACTGGTTTCGATTGCTATCGGCGTTCTGTTGTTCGCGCTCTTCTACGGATTTACGCGCTGGTTTCAGGGCTGGCTCGACAATCGTGTCATGGCACGCGGCAGGCTCGATTCAGGTGTACGCAATTCGATCCGCACCGCTGTTGGCTACCTTGGCCTCGGCATTGCAGGTGTCATCGGCATTTCGGCGGCCGGCATCAACCTGTCCAGTCTGGCACTGGTTGCGGGCGGTCTGTCGCTTGGTATCGGTTTCGGTATGCAAGCGATCGTCTCGAATTTTGTTTCCGGTCTTATCTTGCTTGCGGAGCGTCCCTTCAAGGTCGGCGACTGGATCGAGACCGGCGGCGTCGGCGGCATTGTCAAGAAGATCAGCGTCCGGGCAACGGAGGTCGAAACCTTCCAGCGTCAGTCCCTCATTATTCCAAATTCGTCCTTCATCAACGGCAGTGTTGGCAATTGGACGCATCGCAACAAACTCGGCCGCGTCGATATCCCGATCGGCGTTTCCCATAAGGTCGATCCCCGTCGTGTGCATGCCATTCTGATGGAGATTGCTCGCGGTCATCCGCTTGTTTTGAAGAATCCGGAACCGTTTGTCGCGTTCAGTGCAATCAGCGAGTCAGTCATGCAATTCGAGATGCGCGTCCATCTCGCGGATCTATCCAACTCCGGCACCGTTCAGAACGAAATCCGGTTCACATTGATCGACCGTTTCGCCGAGGAGGGGATCGAGATCCCTTACCCGCAACGGGATGTGAATCTGCATCTCGAAGATGCCGAGTCCATCGTCGAGATGCTAACCGACCGGGTCAGAGACAAGCTCGCCGGCGAAACAAAGAAGATCAAACACTGAACAACTCATAGTATGAGTCCGTCGAACACAAAAAGTGAACCAACCCCAAACGCATACCGCTGGTGGCGTTCAAGAACCCGATAATAGAGAGCCGCTGCCAGATATTGTTAAGCTGGTATCAATCTATCGGTGGCATTTATACACTTGGTGCAGCTGCCATGATGGGTCTCGGGGTTGCGCCAGCATTCTGATCTGTCTATCAAATTACAAAATCCTTGGGGGCGGTCCGCGCGGCCGGCGGTTTGCATTGTCAAAAGCCAAAGCTTTTCGCGTTGTGGGAGTAGTTGCAGTGGGCGCCCTGATGGCAGCCTGTGCATCGTCGCCGCAGGTCAAAATCGCCAAGCGAACCCATGGCAAGGAATATTTCGCCGAAGCAGAATATGGTGTGAAGGCGAGTCCACGCGTTGTCACCGATTTCCGCAATATGCCGCGTGGCGGGGGGCGCAACCAAACTGGCCGGCCCTATCAGGTTGCAGGTAAATGGTACTACCCTAGGGAAGAGCCAGGTTATGTCCGCAAGGGCAGGGCATCCTGGTATGGTTCCGCCTTCCATGGCCGCCTGACTGCCAATGGCGAAGTGTACGATATGAATCACCTCTCGGCCGCGCATCCGACAATGCCTTTGCCGAGTTACGCCCGCGTTACAAACCTGACCAATGGCAGTTCGGTTATCGTCCGCGTCAATGATCGCGGCCCCTACCATAGCAATCKCCTGATCGATCTTTCACAACGTGCAGCGCAGGTCCTCGACTATCATGATACCGGCACAGCCAATGTGAAGGTCGAATATGTCGGGCGTGCACCGCTGGAAGGGCGCGACGATAATTTCCTGATGGCTTCCTACCGCGGTCCCGGTGCGCCCGATCCGTTTGGGCAGCCAGCTTCCGGCGTGATGATCGCCATGAATGGGCCTACGCCGACGCAGCATGCACCTGTCGCCATTCCAGGCATGGCGCAGCCTGAGCCAGCCGGTATCCAGGTGGCGAGCCTCAGTAGCCAACCGATGTCCCTGAACGGTCAGGCAGCTCAGCTTGCAGCACCACAGCAGGCGATGGCTCCCGTGGACGATTCAGGACTTTCCTTCAACATGGACATCGTTCCGGTTCTTCCGCTGATCGGGCCCTATATTGATGACAAGCCAACGATCCTGATTGGCTCGCTCAAGGGCGGCAAGCAGGTGTCTCCATTCATCAGTTCCTACGCCAGTGAGCGCGTCGCAAGTGCAAACAGCACCGCGCAAGCCGCAAACAGCCTACTTTCGCCAGAGGCTGTTTCGACCGCGTGGAAGGGCATGAGCGACATGCCGCGAGCCGCCGATGGGTTGGGCGAATACATCGATGTCGGCCTGTTTGCCAACAAGACCGAAGCCCGACGGGTGATGTCCGCACTTACTCCGCTTGGCAAGGTGGAGTTGTCTGAAATTGCCAGCCCCGAGGGCCCGCGTATTGCCTTGATTGCCCGGGCAAGCGCTGGAAAGAACGCCGACACCCTGCTGCAAGCGGCGTGGAAGGCCGGTGCGGTGGATGCATTCGTCGTTCGTGATGACGGCAATTGATATCGAACGGCTTGGACGTTCTCTGACTGCGCCATTTCGCATTTTTGTTTTTGGCGTGGCCATGGCTCTTGCTTCAGCTGGCGGGACGAACGCCCAGGATGCGCTGTTTGATACCAAGGCCAAGCAGGCGCTGATGGTCGAGGATCAGACCGGCACGATCCTCTATGCAAAATCACCTGACACACTGATCGAACCGGCCGCACTTGCCAAGTTGATGACCATGGAAGTGGTCTTTCATGCGCTCAAGACAGGCGAGGTCACGCCATCGACACAATACATGGTGAGCGAGAATGCCTGGCGAACAGGCGGCGCGCCATCGGGCGGTTCGACCATGTTTGCCAAGCTGAAATCCTACATCAGCGTTGGCGACTTGATCCAGGGGGTTATCGTCCAATCGGCCAATGATGGCTGTATTATCCTCGCAGAGGGCATTGCCGGCTCGGAACAAAAATTCGCCGAGATGATGAACGCCCGGGCGAAGGACATTGGCCTGAAGAGCTCGAACTTCACCAACTCGACCGGGCTACCTGATCCGAAGCAAAGGGTTTCGCTGACAGATCTCGTCACTCTGGCGCGCCACATCAAACACGAATATCCCGAATATTACCGGACCTATGCGCAGGATAATTTCACCTGGAACAATATCTTCCAGCGCAATCGCAACCCACTGCTGCGCCTCGATATCGGCGCAGACGGCATGGGGACAGGCTACACTGAACAGTCCGGCTACGGTATCGTCGGCGCAACCGAGCGGAACGGACGGCGTTATATCGTTGCGCTGAGCGGCCTTGCCAGCGACAAGGAGCGCGCCGAGGAGGCCAAGCGTATCTTCGAATGGGCCTATCGGGCCTTCGAGGAGGCTGACGTCTTCGCTGAGGGTGAAATCGTTGGCGAAGCCAGTGTGTTTGGCGGGATCAAATCAGCTGTCGCTCTTAAAGCGCATGAGAAAATCAGCATTCTCATCCCGGTGGCCAATCGCGACCGTCTGAAGGCGCACGTGGTCTATCAAGGGCCATTGGTGGCACCGCTGAAGGCCGATCAACCGGTCGGCAAATTGCGGATATGGATCGGCGATGCACTCGTCCAGGAAACGCCGGTCTATACGGCAGAGGCAATTGAGAGTGGTGATCTGAAAAAACGTTCGCTCGACGCGGTATTCGAATTGACGACAGGTTGGGTCCGGCGACTCGATTTCTAAGACAATCCCGCCTCGACCTTTGCTTTTGCGAGCGCTAGAACCATCTGCAATAGACAGTGACTCCGCATCGAAAGACAGCTGATAGCGTGCAAGGACTATTCATAACATTTGAGGGCGGCGAGGGCGCGGRCAAATCCACACAGATTGGCCTGTTAGCGGATCATTTGCGCGCCGATGGCGATGATGTGCTGGTAACGCGCGAGCCAGGCGGTTCGCCGGGCGCGGAAGCCGTGCGTCATGTCATATTGAGCGGCGCCGCCGAACCTTTCGGCCCGGCCATGGAAGCCTTGCTGTTTGCCGCGGCGCGCAACGACCATGTGGAGCAAGTTATACGTCAAGCACTGAAGGCCGGCCGGATGGTGCTTTGCGACCGCTACATCGACTCCAGTCGCGTCTATCAGGGTGTGACCGGCAATCTCGATCCGGATTTGATGCGCGCTATTGAACGCGCCGCCATCAACGGTCTCATGCCGGATATGACGATCATCCTTGACCTGCCAGCCGAGGTCGGTCTGCAACGCGCCCATGCACGGCGCGGGGCAGGGACTGCCGACCGCTTCGAAAAGGAAACGATCGATCTGCACCGCAAGCGCCGTGACGCCTATCTTGCCATTGCGACCGCAGAACCCGAGCGCTGCAAGGTGATCGCTGCAAATCGCCCGGCCGATGAGATTGCAGCTGACATCGCCGCACTGGTCGACCTGTTGAAGACCAGCCGCGGCCTGAAGACGAAGCAAGGCATCGAGGTAGCGAAATGAGCGACACCACCCTCGACGTGCCGGCAACCCACGATACCATCGATGGTGTTCCTGCGCCTTCAGCCAATCCCGCACTGTTCGGCCACAACGGGATAAGGTCTTTTCTCGCGCAATCCTATCAGTCCGGGCAGATGCACCACGCACTATTACTCGAGGGTGCGCAGGGTGTCGGCAAGGCAACTTTGGCGTTTCATCTGGCCGGCCACATGTTGAAATACCCTGCGGAACGCGAGGCACCGCTGACGCTTGCTGAGCCGGATTTCGCAATTGCGCCTTACCGGCAACTCGCGAGCGGAACACATCTGTCCGTGCTGCATATTAGCCGCCCGACAGATGCCAAGACGGGCAAGTTCAAGACCGGCATCACGGTTGATGAGATCAGGCGGGTCGCGCACTTCCTCAACCGTACCTCCCATGACGGCGCGTGGCGCATCGTCATTGTTGATCCTGCAGACGACATGAATCGCAATGCGGCCAATGCGTTACTGAAGACTCTTGAAGAGCCGCCGCAGCGGACCCTCTTCATTCTGATCTCGCATTCCTCCGGCAGGCTGCTACCGACAATCCGCTCGCGCTGCCAATCGATCCGTTTTGAACCGCTTGAACGCCAGGATCTGCTCGCTGCTCTCTCGGCGATTGATCTCGATACCGAGCGATTGCCCGACGCGGATTCGCTCATCGCCCATGCGGACGGCAGTGTTCGGAAAGCCGCCTTGTTGCTGGCATTTGGCGGGCTGGAAATCTCGGAGGCAACCGATGCTATCCTGAACAATCCTGTATTCGACGTGCCCAAAGCCCACGCATTGGCAACGGCGTTGTCGGGGCGCGACGCCGAGATCCAGTACGATCTTTTTCTCGATGATCTGCTGGGGCGCATAGCAGTGAAGGCGCGGCTCAGCGCGGAGCAGGGCGATGGTTCGCAGGCGAACCGCTGGTCCGGTATCTGGCAGGACATGCAGAACGAGGCGAGGGAAGCCGCCGCCTTCAATCTCGACCGCAAGCAGACTGTGCTGATTTTCCTCGAAAGGATGCACCGCGCTCTATCGGGCAGATAGAGGTCTGCCGGTATGGCAATCAGGTCCGACTTGCGTTATGTCAGCCAGACGTTTTTTCCCAAGATGCCCAAACCAAAGACGAAATCAGGTCACGCATGAGCCGCGAAACATTTTACATCACAACTGCCATTTCCTATCCGAACGGAAGCCCGCACATCGGCCATGCCTATGAGCTCATCGCGACCGATGCGATCGCGCGCTTCAATCGCCATGACGGCAAGGACGTTCTGTTCCTGAGTGGCACGGACGAACATGGCATCAAGATGCTGCAGACTGCGCGCAAAGAGGGCATTACGCCACGCGAACTTGCGGACAGAAATGCCAAGCTTTTCCGCGACATGGGGCATCTTTTGAATGCTTCCTATGATGATTTCATTCGCACAACCGAAGAGCGGCATTACAAATCGTCGCAAGCTATCTGGCAGAAGATGGCTGATGCCGGCGATATCTACAAAGGTGGTTACGCCGGATGGTATTCCGTGCGCGATGAAGCCTATTACCAGGAAGAAGAGACGGAGCTGCGTGCCGACAATGTGCGCTATGGTCCGCAGGGAACGCCTGTGGAATGGATCGAAGAAGAGAGCTATTTCTTCCGCCTCTCGGCCTATCAGGATCGTTTGTTGAAGCTTTATGCAGACAATCCGGGCTTCATAGGCCCGGATGAGCGGCGCAACGAGGTGGTTTCCTTCGTCAAATCCGGGCTCAGGGACCTGTCTGTTTCACGCACAACCTTCGATTGGGGTATTCCGGTTCCCGGCGATGAAAAACACGTCATGTATGTCTGGGTCGATGCGCTGACGAATTACATCACCGCCGCGGGCTATCCCGATGAAAACGCCGAGCGTTGGCGCTATTGGCCTGCTGACGTGCATATCATCGGCAAGGATATTATCCGCTTCCACTCGGTCTATTGGCCAGCGTTTCTATGGTCAGCGGGCATCGAGCTGCCGAGGCGCGTTTTCGGCCATGGCTTCGTGTTCAACCGCGGCGAGAAAATGTCGAAATCGGTTGGCAACGTCATCGATCCGACTGCATTGGTGGAGCATTACGGCCTCGATCAATTGCGTTATTTCCTGCTTCGGGAAATCCCGTTTGGGCAGGATGGCAATTATAGCCACGAGGCCATCGTCAACCGGACGAACGCCGACCTCGCCAATGACCTGGGCAACCTGGCGCAGCGTTCATTGTCCATGATTGCAAAGAACTGTGACGCCAAGGTTCCACAGCCAGGTGCGTTAACCGACGCAGATAAGACCATTCTCGATCAAGCCGTGGCGGCGCTCGATACCGCTCGCAAGGCGGTTGCCAGCCAAGCACTCCATCAGGCGCTGGCAGCGATTTTCGGTGTTGTGGCTGAAGCCAACCGTTATTTCGCCGCACAGGAGCCGTGGGCGCTTAAGAAAACCGATCCGGCACGCATGGAAACGGTGCTCTATGTGACGGCAGAAGTTATCCGCCGTATTGGCATTCTTTGCCAGCCATTCATACCGGGATCAGCGGCCAAACTCCTCGATATCCTGGCTGTGCCGGCGGACAAGCGGGACTTTGTCGATCTGAAAGCCAGCGAATTGATACCTGGCACTGATCTCCCGGCACCGCAGCCGATCTTCCCGCGTTACGTCGAAGCAGAAAAAGCAGACTAGTTCCATGCTTGTCGATAGTCATTGCCACCTCGATTTTGCGGATTTTGCCGAGGAACGGGATGCCATCGTACAGCGGGCGCTGGACTATAACATCACGCGGCTGGTAACGATTTGCACACGCGTGCGGCGCTTTGGCGATATCATAAAGATCGCGGAACAGTATGACAGCGTCTACGCATCGGTTGGAACGCACCCCAACAATGCGCATGAAGAGCTCGATGTGACGGCGAACGACCTGATCCGCTTGTCGGAGCATCCGAAGGTGGTCGCTATCGGCGAAGCCGGACTTGATTACCATTACGACTATGCGCCTCCGGAAGCGCAAGCGCAGGGTTTTCGCACTCATATTGCCGCTTCCCGCGCCACGGGCTTGCCATTGGTCATCCACGCCCGCGCTGCCGATGATGATATGATTTCAATTCTGACGGAAGAAACAGGGAAGGGCGCCTTCCCCTTCATTTTGCACTGCTTTTCGTCCGGTGCGGAACTGGCGCGAGTGGGCGTAGACCTCGGCGGTTATGTGTCGTTCTCCGGTATTCTGACATTCAAGAATTCACCTGAGATACGCGAAATCGCCAAAAACGTGCCGCGAGATCGGCTCCTGGTCGAGACAGATGCGCCATATCTTGCGCCGATGCCGCATCGCGGCCATCGCAACGAGCCAAGCTTTGTCCGGCATACGGCGGCTGTACTGGCCGAGACGATTGGCGTGAGTGAAGACGAGATCGGCGAAATAACAACCAACAACGTATTCCGCCTGTTCGCCAAGATGCCAAGGCCAAGTGCTGGAACCACAAATGCCTGATCGCTTGCGCTTCACCATTCTTGGTTGCGGTTCGTCTCCGGGCACACCACGCATCAATGGCGATTGGGGCAGTTGCGATCCGAACGAGCCGAAGAACAAGCGCCGGCGTGCAGCCATGCTGGTTGAGCGTATTGCGCATCATGGCGGTGTGACGACCGTGATCATCGATACGGGACCGGATTTTCGCTCGCAGATGATCGATTTCGGTTCCGGCAAGCTCGACGCAGTCGTCTATACACATGCGCATGCTGACCATATCCACGGTCTGGACGATTTGCGCACATTTGTCATCGATCGCCGCGACTTGGTGGATATCTATGCTGATGCGATGACACAGCGGCGCTTGATGGAAGGTTTTGGCTATTGCTTCAAAACCCCGGAAGGTTCGAGTTATCCGCCAATCCTGCGGCCGCACGAGATCATTCATCACGAAGCCTTCGAGATTGACGGGCCGGGCGGCGCAATACGCTTCCTGCCGCTGCCGCAGGTCCATGGCGATATTCTTTCTCTAGCGTTTCGGATTGCCAATGTGGCCTATTGCTCTGATGTCAGCGCATTTCCAGATACGACCGCAGCACAACTCTTCGATCTCGATACATTGGTCATCGATGCGCTGCAATACAGAACCCACCCAAGCCATTTTTCATTAAATGAATCAATGGAATGGATTGGAAAGCTCAAGCCGCGTCGAGCGATTTTGACCCATATGCACATACCACTGGATTATGGAACTGTGCTGCGCGAGACTCCGGACAACGTCGAGCCGGCCTATGATGGCTTGTCATTTGAGGTCGAGCCATGAGCAAGAGCGTCGAGCGTGTCCGTCGGGCGGCTCATGCGGCAGGACTTGATATCGAAATTCGCCAAATGTCCGATTCGACCCATACGGCTGAAGACGCGGCGATCCAGTGCGGCGTCACCGTCGAGCAGATTGTCAAATCCCTGATTTTTCAAGGCGCTGATACGCAAAACCTTTATCTGTTTCTCGTTTCGGGTCCGCGGAAGCTTGATCTAGCCAAAGCTGCCAGGCTCACCGGCGAGGCATTACACAGGGCTGATCCCAAATATATCCGCAAGGAAACCGGCTTTGCCATTGGCGGCGTTTCGCCGTTGGGACATCTGATCGACATAAAGGCTTATGCCGACGAAAGCCTGATGCAGTTCGATGTGGTGTGGGCTGCAGCCGGGGGAACCAACTTCGTTTTCCCGAGCGAGCCAAAGGCATTGGCCAGAGCCGCGAAGGCGCAAATCGCCGATATTACAGGCTGCATTTGCTCGTTTGCCCCCTAGGACAGTTCCATAATCTATCTTATGCGATCTCTATAACACTGTAGGGTGGGTTCAAGGATGAAGTGCGACTTGCGATAGATAACAATGGCTTATCACTCGCAAGGACTTGCCCATGGAACGTACCTACTCCCAGATTGATATGGATGAACGCCGCAAGATCGCGCGGTGGCGAACGGCTGGTATYAGTGTTGATGTCATTGCCGAGAAGCTCGGTCGTCATCGCTCGACGATTTTCCGCGAGCTGCGACGCAATGCTTTCACAGATTCGCAAATGCCGGAACTCAATGGCTATTATTGTGTGACGGSCAACGACATGGCGCGTGACCGGCGTGCCAAGCTGCGYAAGCTGGCACGGTTCTCGCATCTGCGCCAATCCGTGATCGAGCGCATTATGCATGGCTGGTCGCCGCAACAGATAGCCGGCCGGCTGCAGCTGGAGCGGCATCCGATTTGTGTGAGCCATGAGACGATCTACAAGTTCGCCTATTCGCCGGMCGGGCATGCGATCAAGCTTTGGCGGCACCTGCCGGAGCACCGGGCCAGACGCCGGCCGAGGCATGCCAGACGGCGCCATGGCCGTCGTTTCAGCCCGGAAGTCAACATCCTTTTCCGTCCCGACGTCGTTGCCGAGCGCAAACAGTTCGGGCATTGGGAATGTGACCTCATGCAGTTTCGCAAGAAGTTCGGAAAGGCCAACGTGACGTCGCTGGTTGAACGCGTCAGCCGGTTTGCTGTATTCCTGCGCAACAATGACCGGCAGTCAAAACCTGTTATGGATGGGCTGATCCAGGCGCTGCAATCCCTGCCCCATCTCGCCCGCCGTTCGATCACCTTCGATCGTGGCACCGAGTTCACCGATTGGCCTTACCTGCAGGCAGGGATCGGAACGCAAACATGGTTCTGCGATCCGCAGTCGCCCTGGCAAAAAGGCACCGTCGAAAACACCAACAGACGGGCCAGGAAATGGCTGCCGCGAGAGGTTGATCCGTTGTCGATCACCGACCGTGATCTGACGGAAATCTGCAACAGGCTGAATGCAACACCGCGCAAATGCCTTGGCTATAAAACGCCAGCAGAAGTCTTCCGGCAAAAACTGCTCGCACAGACACGGCGGGCGGGCTAGCTTTCAGATATCGCAAGTCGCGCTTCAGCGAGAACTCACATATAATCGATCGGCTCCCCAAGGTCAGCGCTTCGCCAAATACGAAGATGCCGCTTCGCGGATCTACCAGAATTGTGCGGTTCGTTTGAACTTGCGCCACCTGCTGTTCATTCGGCTCGCGCTCGTCATTTCGAGATGTCCCTGCCAGCCGATTACAGCGCCGATAGCACGATGCAGGTCGGGACTTTCCGCACGTTCCCGGATATTCGACAGAAGGGTCCGCGAAGTTCTGATATCATTGGCTTCGCCCAGAACATCCTGCAGTCGAGACAGCTGCTTGAGATATTTTCCGGTCGATGCCCGGTTTGCATAAAGTGGCAAGAAGAACTCTGTGGCGTAGCGTAGTTTCTTCAAGGTCAGTCGCAGCTTGTGCCGCGCCTCAGGCTGAAGATCGCGAAAATGCCGCCCGCGCTTGAGTGCCTTTCGTTCGATACGGGTAAGGACATTGGACGCAAATTTCGTTAGTGGCTCGGCCAGCGTCCGCAGATGCTCGCTGGCTACCTCGTTTCGCCAGCTTTTCCGCTCAATAACGAGCCCCAGTGACAAAAGAAACCGATTGGTTTGCGAGGCAGCAATATTATCGCGTACTATGTCATAGCTCTGATCCCGGAAGGGCGCGCTTGCGTCGCGCAAACTGGTGAATTCGATGTCCGGCAGATTGCTCTTCTCGATATCAGGGAGCGTCGAGTTGATAAAAACATCCCAATTGCGTGCTGGTCCCAATGTTCGCGCGAACCGCCTCGCCTCGGCATCGAGCGCCTGCAGCGACGGCGTCTCCAACTCGCGCMGTAAAAAATACAAGGCCGTATGCAGACGTCGCAATGCCACACGTAACTGGTGGACGCCTTCTGGTTCGCCAGCGTTTTCTGCCGGATGCAGATTTGCCAGTATTTGTTGTTGGCAGCTCGACAGGAGTTTGGAGATACCTTCATCCACGGTATCCTGACAATCAAGATTAGACGAGGACGCCTTCACAGCCACTGGATCAATCGCGAGCGCGAGTGCATAGCCACGCGCGGACTTGCTCTGGGT
>NZ_JBFUMG010000020.1:0-24034 GCF_054049495.1 Phyllobacterium sp. P5_D12
GGCACGGCCTCAGCGACCGTTGGTACATCGGGGAAGGAAGGAGCCCGATCCTTCGTCGTGACACCGAGAGCTTTCAGGGATCCGGCCTTTATGTGTGCCGAAGACGACGGCAAATTGTCGAACATGATCGAAACCTGATTGCCAAGAAGATCGTTCAAGGCCGGTCCCGCGCCCTTGTATGGGATATGTTCCATGGAGACCCCGGCCATGCTTTTGAAAAGTTCGCCGGATAAATGCAGCGGAGTACCATTTCCCGACGATGCATAAGAATATTTGTCGGGGTTGTCCTTGAGGAGCTGAACGAGTTCCTTGACGTTGTTGACTGGAAGCTGCGGATTGATGACCAGCACATTGGGTACCAAAACCAGAAGCGAAATCGGCGCAAAATCAGTGACGGGATCATAGGGTTTCGTTTTCAGCATCAGCGGATTCAGCGCATGGGTTGCAACCGTTCCCATGAGGATGGTGTAACCGTCGGGCTCCGCTCTGGCCACCTGGGCAGCTCCGAGGTTTCCGCCGGCACCCCCGACATTCTCGACGATTACTTGCTGTCCGAGTGTCTTTGACATGTTTGCCGCGACGAGACGGGCAACGAGGTCGGTCGAGCCACCAGCCGCAAAAGGCACCACGAGTGTGACCGCGCGATCCGGGAATGTTTGTGCTGAAGCCGGTAATGCCGATGCGATCGCTGAACCAATCGCCAATCCTAAAACAACGCGTCTATTCAATGCCACAGTATCCCCTCCCGGTAAGTGTGGTTCACATGATGTCGGATGGTCATCTCGAGAAGACATTCTCGATCGGACCATAAACTCAATGAGCTATAGGACGGTATTTCAGAATCCATGTCCAGACCAGGATTTTGCCTCAGCGCTCTTTTTGCAGCAAACCGGCGGCGAGATGCCGGAAAGCGTCGACAGCCTTTGCAAAGACAATGCGAGGATCATCAGCCGCGGCAATCCAAAGCGACGCATTCAGCGCCGCTCCATTGATCAGACGGGCGGCGGCTTCCGCATCCATAGGCTTGACCGTTCCTTCATCGATCAACGCTTGGATTGTTTGCGCCGTTGTTTTAAGGCACGCATTCTGGTTGGGCCATTGCGAGGGATCACCGAGCACGGCTGGCCCGTCCAACAGCATGATGCGCTGGATCTCCGGCTCCAGAGCCATCTCGATATAGGCCATGCTCTCTGCGAGAAATCCCAGCCATGTGGTCTTCTCCAGTTCGCGCGCGGCGCGCATCCGCGCCAGCATTTCCGCATCGATCTGATCGATAACGGCCTGCAGCAGACCTTTCTTGTCGCCGAAGTTGTGGTAGAGCGCGCCTCGCGTCAGGCCCGCTTCGGCGGTCAGATCGTCCATTGACGCGCCCGCGTAGCCATTGGCCGCGAACGCCTTCCGGGCCGCTTGAATGAGCTTGGCCCGGGTTTCCTCCATCATCTGCGCACGGCGTCTCGCGACCACTGTCATCTCCTGAAAAATACATACGCGCCGTATGCCAATTGACGTACGGTGCGTATGCCAATATATGGCTACATACGGGACGTATATCAATGATCGTCCCGGACAGTAAAGCGCAAGGGCTTTGAAACCGGCGCGAACCGGCTCATCCATCCCCCCTCAATTCTAACAGGAACAACCAATGACAAAACGCGATGCCATTTTCCCTGCCGGACGGCAGGCACTCTATGAGATCAATCGATATTCGGCGGCGATCCGCTCGGGCGACCTTCTGTTCGTCTCGGGGCAGGTTGGCAGCCGCGAGGACGGATCACCGGAACCGGTCTTCGAAAAGCAGGTGCAGCTTGCCTTCGACAATCTTGCCGCCGTGCTGAGGGCTGCTGGCTGTACGTTCGATGACGTGGTTGACGTTACCACCTTCCACACGGACCCTGCCACGCAGTTTGAGGCAGTCAATACGGTTCGCCTGAAGGCCATCGGTGAGCAACCCTACCCGAACTGGACCGCGGTGGGCGTGAACTGGCTGGCCGGCTTCGACTTTGAAATCAAGGCAATAGCGCGCATTCCTCAGTCCAGCTAATCGGCTCGACTATGCCACATGATGACGGCCGGTGTGCGGCCGTCGTCGATGCAAGAGCCCGGATGTTACCGTTACGTACTTGCCCCTGACCATATCCGGACCGATCATTGTCAGCTTACGCCGCCCAGTCCTAGTTCAGCATCACGGCGTGCACTTTCGCAGGACCATATCCGCAGAGCACACGAGATGTTACGGGCGCAACGTTCCCCGCAGCAGCATGTCCTCTGTTTTTGGGCTGTCCAATGGAGGACTACAATGGCAGAAAATCCAGATCCGAGCAGGCGCGACATCTTGCTGACGGGCGGTTCATTGCTCGCCATGTCAGCTATCGGCACAGGTGCCGCGGGCCTTATTTCAGCTTCCCCGGTGCGGGCTGCCGCAACTGAAGAAATCCGCCCGTTTAGCGTACACTTTTCGGACGAGCAACTTGCCGATCTGCGCAGGCGCGTTGCGGCAACGAAATGGCCGAGCAAGGAAATTGTCCCCGATGCATCCCAGGGCGTGCAGTGCGCGACGCTTGAGAAACTCGCAAAATATTGGGCGACTGACTACGACTGGCGCAAGATGGAGGCGAAGCTCAATGCGTTGCCGCAGTTCAAGACAAATATCGACGGGGTGGACATTCATTTCATCCACGTTCGATCGAAGAATCCCAATGCGCTTCCGGTGATCATCACACATGGTTGGCCAGGCTCTATTATCGAGCAGTTGAAGGTCATCGAGCCGCTCACCAATCCAACGGCCAACGGCGGTCAGGCCGAAGATTCGTTCGACGTCGTTATCCCATCGCTGCCGGGCTACGGCTTTTCGGGAGTGCCCACCGTTACCGGCTGGGATCCTGTCCGCATCGCAAGCGCCTGGATCGTGCTGATGAAGCGCCTCGGCTACTCCCGTTATGTTGCCCAGGGCGGTGACTGGGGAAATGCAGTCACTGAGCAGATGGCCGTGCAGACGCCTCCGGGCCTGCTTGGCATTCACACCAACATGCCCGCCACGGTGCCCGACGATATTGCACAGGCACTGAGTTCCGGCGGCCCTCCGCCATCGGGCCTGTCAGCCGACGAGAAACATGCCTACGAGCAGCTCGACTTTTTCTACAAACACGGCCTGGCTTACGCCCAGGAGATGGGTAACCGGCCGCAGACACTATACGCGATCGAGGACTCGCCGGTCGGTCTCGCCGCCTGGATGCTGGACCATGACGCAGCCAGTTATGCACTCATCGCACGTGTGTTTGACGGTGTGCCCGAGGGTCTTACACGAGAAGACATCGTCGACAACATCACGCTCTACTGGCTGACGAATACTGCGGTCTCTTCGGCCCGTCTCTATTGGGAAAGCAAGCTTCCCTTTTTCGCTCCGAAGCACCTCACCATACCAGTGGCCGTAAGCGCCTTTCCTGACGAGCTTTACCAGGCTCCGCGAAGTTGGGCCGAAAAGGCGTATCCGAAGCTCATCTTTTACGCCAAGCATGACAAAGGCGGGCACTTCGCGGCGTGGGAACAGCCGGAGTACATCACGGCCGACCTTAGGGCGGCTTTCAAGCCACTGCGCCAGTAGATTTATAAAAAGCTCTGCGCGAATTGCGCACCATCCTTTCAACAGGCATCGAGGAGGACCATGCCATGACTGAGACAAATCAAGCGCGAACGGCCGATATGAAGCTGGAAATCGTCGTCATCCCTGTTTCGGACCCCGACCGCTCGAAGGAATTCTACGCCAACCTCGGCTGGCGGCTGGACGCCGATTTCGCCGGCACCGATTTTCGCGTCATGCAGTTTACCCCGCCGGGTTCGGGCTGCTCGGTCATCTTCGGCAAGAATGTTACCGCTGCGGCCCCGGGCTCCGCTCAAGGGCTTTACCTCATCGTTTCCGATATCGAGGCTGCCCGGAAGGAGCTTATCGGACGGGGCGTGAAGGTCAGCGACGCATTTCACCCTGCCGGTGACGTTTATACAGGTCCGGACGAGCCCTATTTGTTTGGACGAGTCCGGACTGGCGGCCTGCATCCCGAACGTGGCACCTATCGCTCCTTCGCCTCATTCAGCGATCCCGACGGCAATGGCTGGCTGTTCCAGGAGGTTACGGCGCGATTGCCTGGGCGCATCGATGCAACCGAAACGACCTTCAGCTCCGCGAAAGACCTCGCAGCCGCCCTACGCCGTGCAGGGGCAGCGCATGGTGAGCACGAGAAACGGTCTGGTGGTGAGTATGATGAGGGCTGGCCTGACTGGTATGCAGAGTACATGGTCAAGGAACAGTCGGGCGAACCACTGCCAACTTGAGCGGCTGCGACAGAGCCAGAATCAGTGACGATCGAGCTAAGCCGCCCGATCGTCACTGTCCAGTTTCGTGGCCTGGATTTCTGCGGAGCCGGTCTGCCTTTCCTGAAACAGCGCGGCAATCAGGTCTGATTGTGTGACGATGCCAACGACACGGTTGTTTGCATCGACCACGGGCATGTGATGCAGGCCCATGTCGGCCATTGGCGGCACAAGCTTGGCGATCATGGTTTCCGGCAAGGCCGACTGGACCCGGCGTGTCATTATGTCGGCCACCGTGTGCTTGGACTGGCGCGCCAATCGGAACCTGTTGCCCACGCGGACACGCCAGCCAAGATGGAGGCGGCCATCATCGGCCAAAAGCGATGCCCGCATGAAGTCTGTCTGGGTGATGATGCCGACCAGTTCGCCATCTGGTGAGGTAACCGGAAGCGCCTTGACACGGTGATTGAGGAGGAGCTTCCAGGCATCGCGCAAAGCTGTCTCGGGGCGCACGGTTGCCACGTCCTTCGACATGATCTGCCCACAGGTGATCTCGCCGGATCGCCTCTCATAGGCGCGGATCTGCGCACGATGCAACAACGCATCAAGCTCGTCGGGGCTGACATTGACGATCTCATCATATTGGGCCAGCACGTCCTGCAGATCGCTGGGGACAAATCCCAGGCGAGCCGTGGGGGGCAAGTCTGCCGTATCGTGGATGTTGAGTTGAGGAGCTGGCGCAAGATGGGGATAACGGCGCCCCGCCAGATTGTTGAAGACCAGTGCTGATGCCAGCAACAACAGGGAATTGAGCCCCACTGGCCAGAAGACGAAGCCATATCCTTCCGCCTGCAACACTGGACCGCCCAACACGGCGGTCAATGCAACTGCCCCACTTGGGGGATGCAGACAACCCAGCGCCAGCATCAGCCCAATGGCCACCGAAACGGCCAACGCAGAGGCAATGATCGGATCCGGCACCAGAAGGGCGAATGAAACGCCGACAAACGCGGACAGCATGTTGCCGCCGAGTATCGACCATGGCTGCGCCAGCGGGCTTGTCGGTGCAGCAAAGAGCAGCACTGCCGATGCACCCATGGGAGCAATCAGCAGGGGAAGGTTAACCTCTGGACCCAGCGCAAATTTACTGACAGTGCCCGTCACCATGATGCCGACAAGTGCACCAATGCACGCTCTGAAGCGCTCATGCTTGCTGATCGGCGCAACCGCGGGAATGAAGCGCTTGAGGGTGCTCCAAGGCATGGTGAACTATCCGTCTGTTGGGATTGACCCGGTAGCTAGCGTTGACGCTTGGGTGTTTGCCTAAATCACTAGCAGTTAGCCTACAATTTGGGCAACGAAAAAACGTCCCCTTACGGGCCAATCGCAGAACAAAATTTCGTCTCTAACCGGTATATGAGGCAAATCAATCCAGTGGCTGGATGGCCGGTTTTAGAAGCGGGCAGAGGAATTTCAATCGGGCCTGCGCTCGCCGCCTTCTTTACCCTTCTTTTGCCCGAATCACTCGTATATTCCCTGCCACATCCAACCGGGGACCTGATTCCATGATAAAAAGATTTGCCATCGGCTGCCTTGCCGCGACCTTTCTTGCGGGCTGCACCACGACCGACCCCTATACGGGCCAGCAGAAAATGTCGAACACGGCCGGCGGTGCCATGATCGGCACGGCTGTCGGCGCGTTGACGGGGCTGGCGATTGGCGGCGGTGGCAAGTCCGGGCGCAATGCGGCCTTGATCGGCGCGGGTATCGGCGCGCTCAGCGGTGGCGCGATCGGCAATTACATGGATCGGCAGGAATCGGAACTGCGCGCACAGTTGCAGGGCACCGGCGTCTCGGTGACGCGCAATGGCGACAGGATCATCCTCAACATGCCGTCGGCGATCACCTTCAACACCGATCAGGATCAGGTGAAGCCGGAATTCTTCTCCACGCTGGGTTCTGTCGCCATCGTCCTGCGCAAGTTCGACCGCACCATCGTCGATGTCGCTGGCCACACGGATTCCACCGGGAGCTTGCAGCATAACCAGCTGCTGTCGGAGCGCCGCGCTCTGTCCGTTGCCAATTATCTGACCCAGCAGGGCATCGACAACCGTCGCTTCGACGTTCAAGGCTATGGCCCGACGCAGCCTGTCGCGACCAACGCCACCGAAGCGGGTCGGGCGCAAAACMGCCGCGTCGAGATCCAGATTTCGCCGCTTACCGAGTAGCCGCCAAAGATACCGCGATCCTTGCGGCGAGCCGCGCATTGTTCTCGACGAGAGCAATGTTTGCTTTGAGGCTCTCGCCTTTGGTGATGTCGAGAAGTTCCGAGAGTAGAAATGGCGTCACTGCTTTGCCGGTGACGCCTTTTTTTGTGGCGCGGGCAATTGCTTCGCGAATGTACCCGCTCATGATTTCCGCCGGGATTTCACTTGCCTCGGGGATCGGATTGGTAATCAACATGCCGCCGACGACGCCGATGGCATCTCGCGCAGCCTGAAATTTTGCAATGGCATCGGCAGTATCCAGCCGCAGAGGTGCCTTGATCTGTGATTGCCGCGACCAGAATGCAGGCAGCACGTCCGCTCCATAGACGACGACAGGTACTCCTTTGGTTTCAAGCACTTCCAGCGTTTTCTCGATATCGAGAATCGCTTTGGCCCCGGCCGAAACGACGATGACCGGCGTGCGACCGAGCTCTTCCAGATCAGCGGAAATATCGAAACTCTGCTCGGCGCCCTTGTGCACACCGCCAATACCGCCAGTTGCGAAAACCTTGATCCCCGCGAGGTGGGCGGCGAGCATCGTCGCGGCAACCGTCGTTCCCCCGGTACGCCCTTCCGAGAGCGCAAACGCCAGATCCGCGCGCGAGAGTTTCATCGCGCCCTTGACCTGCGCCAGCGCCTCGCGCTCTTGCGCGGAAAGACCGATCTTCAAACGCCCGTCGACGATGGCGATGGTGGCCGGAACTGCGCCTTCCGCAATGATGATTGCTTCGACGTCGGCTGCCATGCGGCTGTTGTCCGGGTAGGGCATCCCATGGGTGATGATGGTGCTTTCGAGGGCAACGACGGGTTTGCCCGCTGCAAGCGCGTCTTGAACCGCGGGGGCAATATCCATGAATGGGTTCAAAACTTTGGTCATTGTCATCTTCCTTTTTATACGAGCGGAGCCGCTGCCGGTATTTGTGCAAGTGCCGTGTCGAATTCCTGCCGCGTAAAGCGAGCGCTGGCGGAATGAACTTTCAGCGTCAGCATCGATGCCGCCAGTCCCTCGCGCAAGGCTTCATCAAAGGCGACGCCCCGCATCAGCGCGGCAATCATGCCCCCGGCCAGCGCATCGCCGGCGCCGGTGACATCGGCGATTTCATTGACGGCGGGTGGGTGGATAGTGAACACGGCGTTGCCGGAAAAGGCGAGGGCGGCCTCACCGCCATTGCTGATCACAGCGCCCTTGAGACCCTCGGAGTGTAACGCTTTATATATGTCGTTGGGACCGGCGTCGGAACCGAGCCCGGTCAGTGCCAGTGCTTCGCGGCGGTTCATGAACAGGCAGGTGAGATTGCTGAAGATCGGCGCCAGACGAGACACCTTAGCCGGCGAAATCGCCAGCGCGAACAGTGGCCGCTCGCCTGCGAGACCGGTCAGCCGCTGTAGCGCATCCGAGGGAAGGTTGGCATCGCAGAACACCGCATCGGCCATGGCAATCGAATCGCGCACCTTGCGCCGTCGCAATTGCCGCGGCAAGGCGAGTTCATAAAGTCCCATGTCCGCGATGCCTGCGACCACATCGCCTTGTTCGTCCAGGATGGCCGTATAGCTCGGTGTTGCGCGGTCCATGAAGACGACCGAGCCATCCTGAATGCCCGCCGATTCGATGGCTGCGGCAACCATTTCCCCGATCCGGTCACCGCCGCGCACCGAGAGAATTTCGGCGGCGATCCCGCGTTGAACCGCGAGCCGCAGCGCATTGAAAACGCCGCCGCCCGGTTCCTCGCGCATGATTCCAGGGTTGGATGCACCGGGCACGAAAGGCACGAGGCTCTGGCCGCGCCGGTCGAGATGAGCGCCGCCGACAGCGAAGAGCAACGGCTTGGTGACTTGGATCATGGTTGATTGTGTATCCGGATAAAACTTCAAGTTGTGGGCACGGACGCCCGCGCTTCTCTCTAGAACGCCGGAGGCCGCGGTGCAATCATTAGAGCGATTCGAAACGTTGAGTGCCACTTCGCCCAGCGAGGCGGAAATAACGCCTTAGTAGATGTGAACAGAACGCCACGTTCGTCATGAGAACATTTTGCGAACATTTTTTGGTTATCGTTATTTTACAGTGGGTTATGCCTGTTGCCAAACAAGAACAAAACAGATACAAATAAATTCAGACACAGGAACATTCCGGACTTCATGCACAACACAGGGGTAGTGTAACATGGCTCAAAATTCATTGCGGTTGGTTGAGGGTAATTCGGTGGATAAAACGAAAGCGCTGGATGCGGCATTGTCTCAGATCGAGAGGGCCTTTGGTAAAGGCTCGATCATGCGGCTTGGACGCAATGAGCAGGTGGTTGAAATCGAAACGGTTTCGACCGGCTCGCTGTCGCTGGATATTGCCCTTGGCGTCGGCGGATTGCCGAAAGGCCGCATTGTCGAGATCTATGGGCCGGAAAGCTCCGGCAAGACGACCCTTGCACTACATACGATTGCCGAAGCCCAGAAGAAGGGCGGCATTTGCGCCTTTGTCGATGCCGAGCACGCACTTGATCCTGTCTATGCCCGTAAGCTTGGCGTTGACCTCGAAAACCTCCTGATCTCGCAGCCAGATACCGGCGAACAGGCTCTGGAGATCACCGATACGCTGGTGCGCTCCGGCGCGATTGATGTTCTGGTTGTCGACTCGGTCGCAGCGCTGACACCCCGCGCTGAAATCGAAGGCGAGATGGGTGACAGTCTGCCGGGTCTGCAGGCGCGCTTGATGAGTCAGGCGCTGCGCAAGCTCACCGCTTCCATTTCCCGCTCCAACTGCATGGTCATCTTCATCAACCAGATCCGCATGAAGATCGGCGTCATGTTCGGCTCACCGGAAACCACCACAGGCGGCAATGCGCTGAAATTCTATGCATCCGTCCGTCTCGATATCCGTCGCATCGGTTCGCTGAAGGAACGCGATGAGGTTGTCGGTAACCAGACCCGCGTCAAGGTGGTCAAGAACAAGCTGGCTCCGCCCTTCAAGCAGGTTGAATTCGACATCATGTATGGCGAAGGCGTTTCCAAGACGGGCGAACTGGTCGATCTTGGCGTCAAGGCCGGTATCGTGGAGAAATCCGGTTCCTGGTTCTCTTATAACTCACAGCGTCTCGGCCAGGGCCGCGACAATGCGAAACTGTTCCTCAAGGAAAACCCGGAAATCGCCAACGAGATCGAATTGGTGCTGCGCCAGAATGCCGGTCTCATCGCCGAGCAGATGCTCGACAAGGGTCCTGACGATGTCGAAGATGATGAGACCCCGGACGCCGCCGAGGGCTGATCGCCGATTAGAGCCGGAGGCTTTATCTCACTGTGACTACGAACCCGCATCCAGGTCCTGGCTGCGGGTTTGTTTTTTCTGCGACGCCAACCCATATTAAGTTGCTCCGGGCTGGTGCCAAACGGCTTGCCTCCCTCATGGTGAGCTCGGCGAAACATCCTTTCACCCAGATTTTCTGGACAGGTCGCGGCCCTATCGCTACAAGCGGTGCGTTCTGCCCCATTACATGTAGAAAGGGGCCAATTCCGTTTCGGACAATAGCAGGTCAGAAGGCAATAAGATGAGTGGCGTCAACGAGATCCGGTCGACATTTCTGAACTATTTCAAGAAGAATGGCCATGAGATCGTGGCGTCGAGCCCGCTTGTTCCGCGCAACGACCCGACGCTTATGTTCACCAACGCCGGTATGGTCCAGTTCAAGAACGTTTTCACCGGCATTGAACAGCGTTCTTACAGCCGCGCCACCACCTCGCAGAAGTGCGTTCGCGCTGGCGGCAAGCACAATGACCTCGACAATGTCGGCTATACCGCCCGCCATCACACCTTTTTCGAAATGCTTGGCAATTTCTCCTTTGGTGATTACTTCAAGGAAGAGGCAATCTCGCTTGCCTGGAACCTGATCACCAAAGAGTTCGGCCTTCCGGCTGACAAGCTCACAGTCACCGTCTACCACACGGACGACGTGGCTTTTGACCTTTGGAAGAAGATCGCCGGTCTCCCGGAAGAGCGCATCATCCGCATTGCCACCAGCGATAATTTCTGGGCGATGGGCGATACCGGCCCTTGTGGTCCGTGCTCGGAAATCTTCTACGATCACGGCGAGGACATCTGGGGCGGTCCGCCCGGCAGCGCCGATGAGGATGGCGATCGCTTTATCGAGATCTGGAATCTCGTCTTCATGCAGTTTGAACAGGTGACGAAGGAGCAGCGCATCGATCTGCCGCGTCCGTCGATCGACACCGGCATGGGGCTGGAGCGCCTTGCCGCGGTTTTGCAGGGCAAGCACGACAATTACGATATCGATCTGTTCCAGACGCTGATCCACGCTTCGGAAGAAGCAACCGGCGTCAAGGCGGAGGGTCCATTCCGCGCCAGCCACCGCGTCATTGCCGATCATCTGCGGTCGTCGAGCTTCCTCATTGCCGATGGCGTGCTGCCTTCCAATGAGGGCCGCGGCTATGTGCTGCGCCGCATCATGCGCCGCGCCATGCGTCACGCGCAGCTGCTTGGCGCCAAGGAGCCGTTGATGTACCGCCTGCTTCCGGCGCTGGTTCGCGAGATGGGTCAGGCCTATCCCGAGCTGATCCGTGCGGAATCGCTGATCTCCGAGACGCTGAAGCTCGAGGAAACCCGCTTCCGCAAGACGCTCGAACGCGGTCTTGGCCTGCTTGGCGAAGCAACGGAAACCTTGAGCGATGGCGACAGCCTCGACGGCGAAACAGCATTCAAGCTCTATGATACCTTTGGCTTCCCGCTCGACCTGACGCAGGATGCGCTGCGCCAGCGCGGCATTTCCGTTGATACGGAAGGCTTTTCTGCTGCCATGGAGCGGCAGAAGGCCGAGGCCCGCGCCCACTGGTCCGGTTCGGGCGACGCGGCAACGGAAACCGTATGGTTCGCGGTTCGCGACAAGGTCGGGGCGACCGAGTTTCTCGGTTATGAGACTGAGAAGGCGGAGGGCGTGATCACCGCGCTGGTGCAGAACGGGGCGCTTGTTGATAGTGCCAGCGAGGGCGACGCGGTGTCCATCGTCGTCAACCAGACGCCGTTCTATGGCGAATCCGGCGGCCAGCAGGGCGATACGGGCACCATCTCCGGCGATGGCTTCCTGGTGACCGTCACCGACACGCAGAAGAAGAACGACGGCGTTTTCGTTCATATCGGCACCGTGATCAAGGGTACGGTGAAAGTGGACGTGCCCGTTGAGCTCACGGTGGATCATGCGCGCCGTACGCGCATCCGCTCCAACCATTCGGCAACGCATCTGTTGCATGAGGCGCTGCGTGAAACGCTTGGCACCCATGTCGCGCAAAAGGGTTCGCTCGTCGCGCCCGACCGGCTGCGTTTCGACTTTTCGCATCCGAAGCCGATTTCGGACAAGGAGCTTGCTGTCATCGAGGATCTCGCCAATGAGATCGTCCTGCAGAATGCCCCTGTCACCACGCGCTTGATGGCCGTGGACGACGCCATTACCGAGGGTGCTATGGCGCTGTTCGGTGAAAAATATGGCGATGAGGTGCGTGTGGTCTCCATGGGTACCGCGCTGCACGGCGACAAGACCGGCAAAAGCTATTCGACCGAGCTTTGCGGCGGTACGCATGTGCGCGCCACGGGCGATATCGGTCTGATCCGCATTGTTTCCGAAGGGGCAGTCGCTGCGGGCGTCCGCCGCCTCGAAGCCTTGACCGGCGAGGCCGCCCGCCGCTACCTCGAAGAGCAGGACGAACGCGTCAAGGCAATCGCCGGCGTGCTCAAATCCACGCCGGCCGATGCGTTGTCGCGTGTCTCGGCGCTGATGGATGAGCGCCGCAAACTTGAACGCGAATTGACCGAAGCGCGCAAACAGCTGGCTTTGGCCGGCCCGGCTTCGGGCGGTGCCCAATCCGAAACGGTCAATGGCGTCGGTTTCATTGGCAAGGTGGTCAGCGGCGTCAACCCGCGTGACCTGAAACCGCTTGCCGACGATGCAAAGAAGACCGTCGGCTCCGGCGTCGTCACCTTCATTGGCGTGTCGGACGATGGCAAAGCAAGCGCAGTCGTCGGCGTTACCGATGATCTCGTCGGCAAGTTCAGTGCCGTCGATCTCGTCCGCATTGCCTCCGCTGCACTCGGCGGGGCAGGCGGCGGCGGCCGCCCCGATATGGCGCAGGCGGGTGGACCCGATGGCTCCAGGGCCGAGGAAGCCGTGTCTGCCGTGCGCGAAGCTTTGGCGGGATAGGTCATCACTGACACCAGCCGCGCGTATTGCGCGGCTGGAATCTATTTGAAGTTGTTATTGGATGTTTATTGGTATTTGAGACTTATTGATTAGTCTTTTACGCTTGCGGTGCTTGAAGTTTATGTGCAAGACTATGATTTTAGTAGAGAAGTTCGCGGTATTGGAGAAATTTATACTTCACTGCAGGCGAATTCAGCATTCATAATTCGGCATCCAAGAGTCGCTGTGCCCGTGCGGAGGCGGAGCGTGTGCTATCGGGTTAAGCGCAGCCTGGTGATGGTTTGCGCGCACAAAAAGTTTTAGTTTCAGCGCGGTGCACCACGGAGGGATTGTGAAACGAGTTTTCGGCTTGGCGTTCGTCGCAGTATTCTTGACTGCTTGTCAAACTCCAGCCGTCGTCAAAGATGTCCATATGGGCGCTGACATCGTCTATGGTGGAGATGTTATCGCGTATTACGGCCTGATAGAGGCTTTGCATGTCACGCCTCTATATTCCACGCGATCAGGATTCGGCCTAAAAACGAGCTTTCAGAGTCCACGAAAAATATACTTCTTGGAAGCCTGGAGTTATGGAAAGCAATTCGAGTACGTCAAAGGCATGACAACGAAATCGGTTTGCTTGATCCAGCCTTGTATGCCTATGAGCGCCGAGCAAGGCATCATGTCTATGGATGAGGCGGAATTTATCGCCGCAGCGTCCAAGGGCTTCGAATTCGAACTGGTGGGCAAGGCCGGGAAGATTGTAGGTAAAGTTCCGGCTCAAGCGTTCCGGACGGTGCTCGACATGAAGGGCAGGCTTAAACCATCCCCAATGTCCCCCACCGCTCCAATTCCCCTGACTTCCAATTCGAATGGTGCATTGGAGAGTTCCGACGAAGCCTCGTGATACCTACCCCGCGCGAAACCCTCGCGCGGCCGCAATATGCATCGGCGCGATGCTGTAGCTGTTCAGTCCCGCCATCACCGTCGGGTCGTTTTCGGCAAATTGTACTGCTTGATTGTGATCCATGACTTCGAGGAGCGCGATGCCGAACCAGCCGTCCGGGTCTTGCACCGGGCCATAGGCGAGAACGGTTCCCTCTTCGAAATATTCGCCGACATAGGTCACGTGCTGGCGCATCAATTCCTGTTCGTCGTCGTCCATATCGTCGGCGAAGGTCGGGCGCGGCGGGATCAAGCGGAAAAAGAAATGCTGGGTGGTCATCGTTTCAGTCCCCCTGGTTCGATGGCGCTGTGACACTCCATCATACCGCAGGAACATGGGACTTGCGATCCAGTAAATATTTGCCGCTTTGCGGTGGCTATTTCCTTGAGCCTAAACGAAAATTTGTTATGGGTCGCGAAAATGGCTATTTTCGAGCACCGAAGCTCAGCGTACATTTGGTACGTGAGCATCGGAGCCAGAAAAAACGTCGGTTGCAGCCCTCCATGCCAAACTTACGGTTGGGCTGTTACGTGTTCCATTTCGCTTCTGATCAGTCCGCCAAGCCGCTGCATGCCTGTATCGATCGCTTCGGCGTCTGGCAGGGAGAAGTTCAGCCTTATCGTGTTCCTGCCGGTGCCATCGGCGTGGAAAGCCGCACCCGGCACGAAAGCCACGCGGATCTGCTCGATCGAACGGGCCAGCAGCGCCGCACCATCCATATGGTCCGGCAGCGTCATCCAGACGAACATGCCGCCCTCCGGCTTTGTCCAAGTCACACCCTCCGGCATATATCGTGCCAGGGCGTTCAGCATGTGATCGCGCCTTTGCCGGTAATGCTTCCGGGCTTTTTCCACCTGCGCATCGAAGTGACGCTCCGCCACGTGGTGAATGACCATCTGGTTGATGGTCGGGCTGTGCAGGTCCGCCGCCTGCTTGATCAGGACCAATTTGCTGATGACCGGATGAGCGGCGCAAATCCAGCCAACACGCAAACCCGGCGTCAGGGTTTTCGAGAAACTGCCGGAATAGAGGACCCGCGTCCGGTCGATATGGCCTTCGCGCTCGATGTCGAGTGCCAGCAGTGATGGAGCATTCTCCCCCTCATAGCGCAGGGCGCGGTAGGCGGCATCCTCGATCAGCGGTATATCGAGTTCGTGCGCTAGATCGATCAGCTTCATGCGATCGCTGCGGCCTATTGTTTCACCGGTCGGGTTAGAAAAATCACTGGTTAGATAGGCGAGTTTTACATGACCTCCCGCCGCCCGCGCGTTGCCCCGGTAGGCGTCAGGCGTCATGTTGCCACCCTCCGGCATCAGGCGGTCATAGTGCGGCTCGTAGGCATTGAACGCCTGCAGCGCGCCGAGGTAAGTCGGCCATGTGGTGAGGATCGTGTCACCCGGCGAAATGAACAGCTTGCCGAGATAGTCGAGCGCCTGCTGCGATCCGGTGGTGATGATGATGTTGTCGATCGTGCAGGCAACACCGAGCGAGGCCATGTACTGCACCAGCCATTGCCGCAACGGCTTGTAGCCTTCACTGACCGAATATTGCAGCGCCGCATCCGCATTCTCGTTCAGGACTGCAGCATAGGCGTCCTTGATCGCATCTTTTGGAAAGAGCGCCGGGTCGGGAATACCGCCCGCGAACGAGATGATGTCCGGCTGGTCAAGCAGTTTCAACAGCTCGCGAACTTCCGAAGCGCGCATCTTGCCGGTGCGTGCCGAATAGCGGGCATCCCAGTCGCTCATCTCATTCCTCCCATGGTGCAACCGCACTCGACCGCAATTTCGTGATTATGTCAACAATGCTGTCGTATATTTGGGTTTTCAATTTTACAATATAAAAAGCCCCGGCGAACCGGGGCCTTTTTGTTGCATCAGGTGCCGGTTCAGGCAGCCATGGCCTTCGACAGGTTCTCGTTGATCTTGTCGAGGAAGCCTGTGGTTGACAGCCATGGCTGATCCGGGCCGATGAGCAGGGCGAGATCCTTGGTCATGTAGCCGGCTTCAACCGTGTCCACGCAGACTTTTTCCAGCGTATGACTGAAGCGCTCGAGTTCCGCATTGCCGTCGAGCTTGGCGCGGTGCGCAAGTCCGCGCGTCCAGGCGAAGATGGAGGCGATGGAGTTGGTCGAGGTCTCTTCACCCTTCTGGTGCTGGCGATAGTGGCGGGTCACGGTGCCGTGCGCAGCCTCAGCTTCGACGGTCTGGCCATCCGGCGTCATCAGCACCGAGGTCATCAGGCCGAGCGAGCCAAAGCCCTGCGCCACGATGTCGGACTGCACGTCGCCGTCATAGTTTTTGCAGGCCCACACATAGCCACCGGACCACTTCAGCGCCGACGCGACCATGTCATCGATCAGGCGATGTTCATAGGTGATCTTCTTGGCTGCGAACTTGTCTTTGAATTCGGCGTCGAACACTTCCTGGAAGATATCCTTGAAGCGGCCGTCATAGGCCTTGAGGATGGTGTTCTTCGTCGACAGATAGCAGGGAACGCCACGATTGTGGGCATAGTTCAACGAGGCGCGGGCAAAGTCGCGGATCGAATCGTCCAGATTGTACATGGCCATCGCAACGCCGGCGCCTGGTGCGTCGTAGACTTCGTGCTCGATGGTCTCGCCATCGTCGCCGACGAACTTGATCGACAGCTTGCCCTTGCCGGGGAATTTGAAATCGGTGGCGCGGTACTGGTCACCGAAAGCATGACGGCCGACGATGATTGGCTGAGTCCAGCCTGGAACAAGGCGCGGGACGTTCTTGGCAATGATCGGTTCGCGGAAGATGACGCCGCCGAGAATATTGCGGATCGTGMCGTTAGGCGACTTCCACATCTTCTTCAGGCCGAATTCCTCAACGCGCTGCTCGTCCGGTGTGATCGTGGCGCATTTGACGCCGACGCCATATTGCTTGATCGCGTTGGCTGCATCGATTGTCACCTGATCGTTGGTTGCATCACGATGCTCGATCCCGAGGTCATAATATTTCAGGTCGATATCGAGGTAAGGATGGATCAGCTTTTCCTTGATATATTGCCAGATGATGCGGGTCATCTCGTCGCCGTCAAGCTCGACGACCGGATTTGCAACCTTGATCTTTGCCATGGAGTGTCAGCCTCTTTTTTGCTGCGTCTGGGAGTGTCAGCACGGGATTAAAGTGAGGGTTCGCGCCCCTATAGCACCACGATTGCAGAACGCAAAGTGAGGGATGCGGTTTATCTCCCCCACAAGTGGGGAGATACGGGGGGCATCCACCATTGCCCATCAAAAAAACGCGAGCTATGACGGCGCAACGTCAGCGAAGGATTAAAAATGGCCGGTACAGACAGACAGCGCACCCTTATCGCCGAAGGCCCGGCGATCATTCTGGTCGAACCGCAACTGCCGGAAAACATCGGCATGGTGGCGCGGGCCATGGCAAATTTCGGTCTGGCGGAGCTGCGCCTGGTCAAGCCACGCGAGGAATTTCCAAACGACAAGGCGCGCTCCGCCGCGAGCCGCGCCGATCATATCATCGATGCGGCGCAGGTCTTCGACGACTTGCCATCGGCGATCAAGGATCTTCATTTCGTCTATGCGACCACGGCGCGCGAGCGTGACGCCTTCAAGCAGGTTCGCGGCCCTGTCGAGGCAGGCCAGGTCCTGCGCCAGCGTTTCAACAATGGTGAGAGGACCGGCATTCTTTTCGGGCGCGAACGCTTCGGCCTCAATAATGACGAAGTCAGCCTTGCGGATGAGCTCGTGACCTTTCCGGTCAATCCGGCGTTCTCGTCGCTGAACATTGCACAGGCGGTTTTGCTCATGTCCTATGAGTGGATGAAGTCAGGTCTGGAGAAGCATACCGACACGGCTTTTCGTGGTCCCGAACTCGAGCCGGCACCAAAGGAGCAACTGCAAGGCTTTTTCAACCATCTCGAAGATGCCTTGCAGGCGCGCGGCTATTTCCGGCCGATGGCGCGCAAGGAGATCATGGTCAACAATCTGCGCGGCGTGCTCACACGGGCGGGCTTTTCCGATTCCGAATTGAAACTCCTGCGCGGCGTTCTTGTCTCGCTCGACTATTTCAGTCCGAAGACGCCGCGCGGCTCCGGTGCGCCGGAAGGGCGCAAGCGCGAGAAACCACCAGCGAAGAAAATCAATGGGAATCAGCCAGGCGATGAGTGAAGAAACAGCGGACCGGCCAATCATCGTCTTCGACAGCGGGATTGRCGGCCTGACCGTTTTGCGCGAGGCCAGGGTGCTGATGCCGGACCGGCGGTTCGTCTATATCGCCGACGATGCCGGTTTTCCCTATGGGGAATGGGAGGAGGGCGCCCTGTGCTCCCGCATCGTCGACATGTTTGCGGGCCTCATCGCCGAGCACAACCCGGAGATTGCGGTCATCGCCTGCAACACCGCCTCGACGCTGGTGCTCGATGATCTTCGCAAGGCCTATCCGGCTGTACCGTTCGTCGGTACAGTCCCCGCGATCAAGCCGGCCGCCGAGCGCACCTCGTCGGGCTTCGTCAGCGTGCTGGCGACGCCGGGCACCGTCAAGCGCGCCTATACGCACGATCTCATCCAGTCTTTCGCCACGAAGTGCCATGTGCGCCTTGTCGGCAGCCAGAATCTGGCTGCTATGGCCGAAGCGCATATTCGCGGCGATCACATCGATGACGAAGCCATACGTGCGGAAATAGCGCCATGTTTTTATGAAAACGGCGGTGATCGCACCGATATCGTCGTTCTTGCCTGCACCCACTATCCCTTTCTCGCCAATGTTTTCCGGCGCCTTGCACCTTGGCCGGTGGACTGGCTTGATCCGGCCGAGGCGATCGCCCGCCGCGCGCTGTCACTGCTCAAGCCAAACGGCACGGGTGCTGAGCCCGAACATGGTGATGACATCGCCATCTTCACCTCAGGGAATCCGGATTTCTCGACAAGAAGGCTTATGCAGGGCTTCGGCCTTGCAGCAGCGTGACTGCCTAATAATGGGTCGTGCAGACCGAGCGATAAAAAATAGACAAATTACGACTAACGTCGAATTGACCATACAACCTGCCGCCGCCAAAAGTTGCTTTTTGAGATTTTCAGAGAGCACTTATGAATTTTCGCCATTTATTGCTTGCGGCCATCCTTGGCCTTTCCGCCTGTAATGGCTCGGACTCTTCCACGAAGAACAACGAAGCGGATAGCACTTTTTCTGACGTGGCGAACGCGAAGAAGCAGCTTGGCGATCTCAATGCGCAGCTCGATGCCGGTAAGAAGGCAATCGCCGAAGCCACACAAGACCTTTCCGGCATCAAGGATCAGCGGTCAGCAGAAGAGAAAAGGCGTGACGAGCTCAAGACCGCCAACGATGCGGCCGTTGCCGCGGCAGAAAAGCGATTGAGGGAACTGACCGAAGCGAATGATGAAGCTGTTGCTGCGGCAGAAAAACGGCTGGGGGAGCTCGATGAGGCGGAACGAACGAAAGCTGTCGATCTGGCTCGCGCGCAATCAGACTATGAGGCGCTGGTCGGCAAGGATGGCACCAGCGCGACGGCGGGCAAGATATTCGATGAGACGAAGAAACTTGACGGATTGAAAACCGACGTCGTGGCCGAGCAAGGCAAGCTCGATGCCGCCAATGACAGTCTTGATTTGCTGCTCGGCAAGGACAGGAAAAAAACGACCGAAGGCAAAATATTCGAAGCGCAGAAAGAGCTCGACGACTTGATACGCACGGACCCTAAAAATTTGGGGGAAATCGCCAAGAAGCAGGCTGAACTCCAAGCGTTGAAGGGCGATGTTGCGACCGAGGAAGGTAAAGTAACCTCAGCAAAGAACGAACTGACGAAGCTGCTTGGCGGTGATCTGACCGGCAAGACCGCCGGCGACATATTTGATGCGGACCAGAAACTGGCCAAGTTGAAATTGGATGCGGCGTCAGAAGAAGAGAAGCTGACGAAAGCGAAGAAGGACCTCGATGATCTCGTCCGCGAGGACCCGCTCAATCCCGGCGAAATCGCCAAGGCGCGCAAGATACGCGATGATCTGAAGGCCGAGGGCGAGAAGCTTCTTGCCGACGCCAGAAAAGATGCAGCGAGGATACTGGCCAAAGCATCGGCCGATGCTGGAAAGTTCGACGATGCGGCCACGTTTTTGACCGATGCGGGTCTCAAGGACGAAGCGGCCGCTATGTATGGCAGGCGTGAAAAGGAAGCCGCGCTCCTGACTGCTGCTGGCAAGCTCGAAGACGCCTACAAGCTCTTCGCGCCGGAGGACAAGGCGATCACAGATACCAATCCCTATGGCAAGGAGGCAACCGGTTCTGTCGCATTGAAAGATGTCGATGAGACGCCTTCAGTCAGACGCCAGGCGATGCAGCTTGGCGACAAGACGGTGTGGTTTACTGCAAAGGCCGGCCATCTCATCGCCTATGGCCAGAAGGACAAGAACAATCCCGATGCCAAGCGGGATCCGCAAGCTGCGGTCTTCTATATGAGCTATACGCGCGATGATCTGCCAAGGGAGAATCGCCCGGTAACCTTCTTCTTCAATGGCGGACCGGGTGAATCTTCCATCTGGCTGCATCTCGGTGCCTGGGCGCCGTGGCGCCTGAAGGTTGATCAGCCCAATGTTCCGGCCGGTTCCTCAGACCATGCTCCCGAGAGCTACCCCTTTATCGACAATCCACAGACGCTGCTCGACAAGACGGACCTCATCTTTGTCGATCCCATCGGGTCCGGTTATTCGCAAGCCGTCTCCTCGGATGTGAAGCAGCACATCAACAAGGATTTCTGGGGCGTCGATGCCGATGCCAAGGTCATGCGTGATTTCATCACTCGCTATATCAATATGAACAAACGCCAGAGTTCACCCAAATATTTATACGGCGAGTCTTATGGAGGGGGTATTCGTGTGCCGGTCCTGACCAAATTGTTGATCGATGCTGGAACGGCAAATTTCGAAGACGACAAATCCGGGAAGGCGAAGGTCGTAATTACGGGGGCGACGCTGCATTCGCCGATACTTAACTTCGGATCCAATTGTTCTACAGGCGGTGGTTCATCCTGTGCCGGATATGTTCCGACCTATGTATTGACTTCCGATTTCTTCGGAAAATCGGCCGGACGCGATAGAGACCGCCCCTATGCAGAGTTCGTCGATCAGGTGCGAGTGTTCACCCGGGAGAAGCATATATCGGCCATCGCGGCGTTCTTGAAAGGAGACATCTCGTGGGCGGATTACAAAAACACCGAGCAGGGTAAGACCTATCTCGCCAAGATGGAACAAATGACCGGAATTACGGCGGCAAAATTATCAGATAAGAAAGGGAATGTGACCAGCTTCAYCAATCTTTGGGAAGAGTCGCCAAATGTGCCAATTGGCAAGTGCGAACCTGATCGCGCCCAACAAGAGGGATATATGAACGCTCTCAAGCCGGGTTTCAGCTACAACATCTATGACACGCGGATGGTCTTGAAAGGAAGTGTACCCTACTTTTTCGAATATTCCGAAGACGATGCGTTCAAGGCGGAAATGGCGCGGTTTCTACCAAAATATCTTAATTATACGAATAAATCCGCATACGTGGCCTCGGCAGAACTATCGAATTCGAGTTGGAAGTGGGATTGGGCAACTAATCGCGATGGCGTGGAAAAGACGAAGACAAGCACATTGCCGGACCTGACATCGGCCATCAACTACGCCCCCCAACTTAAAATAATAGTCACGCATGGGTATTTCGATGCGTCTACGCCCTTCTTTCAGACGGAACTCGATCTTGATGTGACGGTGAAAGTGAAAGGCGAGGACGTCAAGCTTTCTGACCGGATCCCGGTCCATACCTTCGAGGGTGGACACATGGTGTATTACGTCGAAAAGGAGCGCCCGGCCTTGAAGAAGACCATGGACGATTTCTACGACGCGCCGCCCTATACCCCGCCAGCGACAGTTCCCGCACAAAAATCCGTGGCCCTGCAGTGAGATGAGTATCATGAAATCAGTACTTCAAATTGCAGCTACTATGACTTTCGTCAGCACCCTGCCGGCGGTCGCCATGCCACTCTCCAATGTCATTGAAATACCTGCCGCAGCCATGCTTCTGGTCAAAGACAGCAGGTTTGGTTCCCCGCCGATCGATCCGAACCTGCCGCCCGTGACCGGTCAGTCGATCAATGCCGAGGTCAATGCTGAACTTGCGTCACGCTTTGCCGAGGCGGCCGGTACTTCCGCTGGCTTGCTGACAAAAGAGCAGGCGAAGAATGCAAGCTGGGGCTATGTCGCCGATCATTTTGCGGCGATCGATCGCGATCATGACGGTTATGTCAAGTTCGGCGATGTTCTCGATTTTATGCAAGGCGTGACGGGTGAGGGCGGGCAAGTGCCTGCCGTGCCGAAGAGCATCCAGATCGTGGAATAAAGGTCCTCCGGCGGTCGCTGCCGTGTTGGCCTCTGCTACCAATGTCGGGCTGGAGCTAGCTTGAGAAATATACTGTAATGCGGCCTGTAGCTCATATTCAGAGATTTTTGTGGCCATTATTCTCGGGCTGGTTCTGTCCAGCAAAGCAAAGCCGAAGTCGTCGAAGCATGGTCTGAAAGCGAAGGAGCTTGCAGCCAGGTTTTGCTTGATCGCGCGTCAGGAACCCGTTCTAGGACCACTTGCGGTCATTGGAGCGGAAGGTGACGACGGCAAGACTGAATCGACCGTCTCGGTACTGCCCATCGATGAGAATGTGCATTTTTACCAGCACGGACGGAACGTGAAAGTCTCTGCCGCGACCAATGCGACTGGGCCAGGATATCACGACTATCTCGTCGGGCTTCTGGACCAACTTATTGCTGCCGAAAATCTGCTCGCAAGTGAGGAAGAAGGATGGCTGGACGAGACCGAGTATTGGACGCATCGCGATTATGCTTTGCTGCAAACGCATATGAGCATCTATTTCAACATGGTTTCCAAGGTTGTCGTCGCGCGAAGCAGAGCCGAGGGGCATGGGCCTCTGTCTCTTTCTCTGAAGCCCTCCGAAATCCTTGACGATTTCAAGGCGGAAATAGTGACGGTGCGGGGCCCGCGCGATGCGGCTTTCTTCGGAATTACTGGAGAAGCTGCCAACTTCTTTCCGTGGTGGGACTTTGCGTTGCCGCCAGCCGCCGCGCTAGGATTGGCTGAAGCTATGTTGTGGCTGGAATTCCCCTGGCGTGCGCCAATCGATCGCTACGAGGCCGCGCTTGTTCACACGATTTCTGAGCTCATAAAGATTGCGCAAGAAGAGCCTCGACTGAATTCCGATATCCGGTTGAACGTCGCGGCGTTCCAGGCGGCGAGTACATCGATGGAATGGCCTCACTCGACTGGCATGGGCTATCTTCGCTATTCCCGGATGGTCAATATCAACGACAATTGGTGGATCAAACTGCCGGGCTATTTTGCCAGCGTGTGGGACGAACATTTCAAACAGGAGGTTTTCAAGTGCTTCGGCTGCGTCGTCATCGTAGCCATAGGTCTCACGGAGAAGAAGGATCGCAGCGTGATTGGAGGTTTTGAGGGCAAGCTCGACATATCTGTCGTAAAGGACAATCTCAGTTTCTACGGAATACTCCGTGACAAGGAATATGAGGCTGGCAAGCCGGGTAAGTGGTTGGATGGTTGCGCGGTAGCAAGGGATGAGGTGGCCGTTATTGCCATCATGTTCAATGATCTGAGCTTGCAGCAATGGGCCACGGATACGTTCCTTACCATTCGGACCCGTAAAAGCTAGGCAGTCGCTGCCGCCTCCGTCTTCGCCACTCCGCCCAGCTCCTTTCGGATCACCGGCGCGACTTTCGTCCCATAAAGCTCGATGGCCTTCAGCGTGTTCGCGTGCGGCAGGCTGCCGAGGTCGATCTGCAGCATGAAGCGGCCGTGCTGGAAATAGCTGTGCTGTAGCATGATCTTGTCGATGATCTCTTGCGCAGAGCCGACCAGCAGCGCGCCGCGCGGTGTACGTCCGGCCTCGTACTGGGCGCGATTGCTCGGCGGCCAGCCACGCTCGCGGCCGATCTTGTTCATCACCACCTCGTAGGACGGCCAGTATTCGTCTGACGCGGCTTGCGAATTCTCCGCGACATAGCCATGCGAGTTGATGCTGACTTTCAGCGTTTCCGGTGCATGTCCCGCCTTGGCGCCTGACTTGCGATAAAGGTCCACCAGCGGCGCAAAGCGATGCGGTTCGCCGCCGATGATCGCCACTGCGAGCGGCAGGCCGAGCGTTCCGGCACGGACCACCGATGCCGGTGTGCCGCCGACGGCGATCCAGACGGGCAGGGGATCCTGCAGCGGACGCGGGTAAACGGCGAGATTGTCGATCGGCGTGCGAAAATTGCCACTCCATGTCACGCG
>NZ_JBFUMG010000021.1:0-23844 GCF_054049495.1 Phyllobacterium sp. P5_D12
ATTCAGCATTGATCTGCAGCCAGTTGTCCAGGCCAGGCTCGGTATCGGGTTTGATAGCTTCCGCAGGGCATTCAGGTTCGCAAACGCCGCAATCAATGCACTCGTCCGGATGTATGACGAGCATGTTATCGCCCTCGTAGAAACAATCGACAGGACAGACCTCAACGCAATCCATATATTTGCAGCGGATGCAATTGTCGGTCACAACATAAGTCATTTACTGGCTCCTGAAGACACCACGTGTCAGCCGTTGAGGTAACGATTCGATGCCGGGCTGACAAGAGGGGAAAAACGGCTGCGGCACCAKAACGCGGTCGGGATTCCCTTAAAGATAGGGACATCGGCGTTCACGGCGCCATTCATGGCACTGCGACACGCAATCGACAAGCAACGCCTATCCCATACTGACGCGCTTCGTGGAATAATATTTTAGCTTCCGAGCCACTGGTAGAGAGGATTTCGACACGATAGCCAATATTCGAAATTTAACATCATTCACCCGAATTGTCGTCGTCGCTCTGCATCAACCGGTCAACCTGCCGACGTTCACGTTTTGTCGGGCGACCGCTACCCGCATCGCGCTTGGGTAATCCGTCAAGAGCAGTGATGCTGTCTTTGGGCGGAGGCGGCGGCGAGATGTCTTCGTATAATGTTCGCGCTTCCTCAGCCGGGCCCCGGCGCGTTCCACCAGAGACCACCTTGTAAATGAGAATACGCCGATCGAGAGTGATCGTCAGCACATCCCCGGGTTTCACGCCGTGCGATGGCTGATCGATCTTGTCTCTGTTGGACCGAACACTGCCGCCAGAGACGAGCTTGGCCGCGAGGGCACGGGATTTGACCACTCGGGCGAAGAACAGCCATTTGTCAATGCGCTGCCTTGAGCTGTCGTGATTTGAGGACGTGCCCACTATCCCTATTTCTTCATTTGTTCCTTCAGTGCCAGCAGCTTGGCAAAGGGAGAATCCATGTCGATCTTGACCGGACGCTCTTCACGTTCCGGGCGCTTGTGGAGCGGTGGCTTGCCAGCGGACTTTCCATTATCGCTTTGCTTAAAACGATCCTTGCCGTTGGACTTGCCTTTGCCGCGGAATTGTTCCTTGCGCGCACCCTGTTCGTTCTGCTGATTTGCATCACGTTCATTCCGGGCGGGACGTTGTTCGCCTTGGACACTGCGCGCCTGTCCGCCGCGGTGATGCTCGCGTTTTTCCTGATGCCCGCGATTGTTGCGGCCATCAAACCGCGCCTGGCGCCAGAGCAGAATGGGCTTCGGCGCTTCTTCAGCCACAGTTTGCACAACAGTCGGCGCAGGCTCGCCAGCGGATGCACTGGTTTCTGAAACCGGTTCCGGCTGGGCCTCTACGGTGGCAGACGGTTCGGTGGAATTAACGGCTGCTTCCGTAGGTGTAACGTTCTCGTCTTCAGCAACCGCTGGGCCGGTCGTGGCAGCAACGACCGCCACTGAGTCAGCAGGCATCACTACGGTATCGAGTTCTGTCAGCTTGGCAGCAACAATCGCTGCTTCGACCGATTCAGGGCGATAGCCGAGACTTCTGAGAATTTCTTCCATATCGTCGGCGGTAGCGCCGAGGATCGACATCATCGACGGAGTTACTACAAAACGAGTTCCATCATACGCGCCGTCCGGCCGTGTGCCGGTTCCAGGCTTCCAGCCAAGTGCAGGTCGGATGAGATCTGCGAGGCGCTCAAGGATGTCTATTCGCACTGCGCGCCGGCCAAGGAGACGGTAGCCTCCAAGCCGATAGAAGGCTGGATCAAAACCCGGGTCTGTAACCACGGATGTGCGTCCAGCGGATAGAACCTGCACCACATCTCCATATCCGGGACGATCCTTGGCATCTTCCTTAAGCGCCCACAAAAGTGTCAGCAAACCGGCCGGTGCTGGCTTGAGCAGCGCCGGCAGGAACACGTGGTAGGCGCCAAATCGTACGCCAAGACGGCGGAGAGCAGCTCGTGAATCCTGGTCGAGGCCACGGACGTCTTCCGCGACATCACGGCGCTGAAGGACGCCGAAATTCTCGACAAGCTGGAAAGCAAGGCCCTTGGTGATACCAACGAGCGCGTCGGCATTGGCAAGATCGACAAGTGGCTTCAGGATCGTATCTATGTGATGGGCCAGAAAGCGATCGACGCGCGCAGCGACCTTATCGCGCGCCGGACCTGTCAATTGCTCGTCGGCAAGCAGAACAGCACGAGGCTTCAGCGCTTGTTCACCCGAGACGACCGAGGCGACTGGCGCGCCGATCCATCGCAAAGTCCCGTCTGAGCCGAGGGCGAAATCGCCATTGGCCGAAGCGGAGAACCGCTCGACGCGATTTTCGAATTCCGTCGCAAGCGCTTTTTGCGCTGCAGCCTTGACGGCCTTCGCGTCCGTTCCATCGACTTGGGCGTCCGTTGTGAAACGGAACCCATCCAAACGTCCAACATGATGCCCYTCGACAACAACGTCCCCGGCAGGGCTAATTTCGGCTTCTAGCATTGTATTCTCTCTCAGGCGCCTCATAAGCACGCTTGTCCTGCGGTCTACGAAGCGTTTCGTCAACCTTTCATGCAGYGCRTCKGAYARTCTGTCCTCAATTTCRCGCGTCTTTTCYTGCCAATGTGCCTGATCKGCAAGCCATCCAGGCCTGTGAGACACAAAAGTCCAGGTTCTGATCTGGGCGATCCGCCGTGAAAGCGCGTCAATATCGCCATCCGTTGAATCGGCGCGGCGAACCTCTTCGGCCATGTAATTTTCGTTCACATGACCCTTATCTGCAAGATCGGTATAGATCGATGCGATAATGTCGGCATGCTGCGCTGGCGCAATCTTGCGATAGTCRGGCAGCGCGCAAGCATCCCACAAAAGAGCTACGCGTTCAGGCGTAGTGGCCAGTGGTGCGACATCCGGGTCGTTGGACAAATATTCCAGCGCCTGTTGGTCGACCGCAGGCAGAGCACGCGTCAATCCTTCGATAGGAGCGGGCATATCAATGGATCTCTTCAGCGCGTCCAGGCTGGAATAGTCAAAGCGAGCCGTGCGCCACTGCAGGATCTTGACTGCGTCGAAGGAATGGGATTCCACTCTTTGTACCAGCTCCTCCGAGAATCCTGACACTTGGCCGGTCACTCCGAACGTACCGTCGCGCAAATGCCTGCCGGCTCGGCCGGCTATCTGCCCGATCTCTCCAGGGGAGAGGTTACGGAACTGGTAGCCATCGAATTTGCGGTCCTGAGCGAACGCCACATGATCGACATCGAGATTGAGGCCCATGCCAATGGCGTCTGTGGCGACCAGATAATCGACATCACCAGATTGATAGAGATCGACCTGCGCGTTACGCGTGCGTGGACTGAGAGCACCCATAACCACCGCCGCGCCACCACTTTGACGCCGTATCAGCTCTGCGATGGAGTAAACCTCCTCGGCAGCGAAGGCCACTATCGCGGAGCGGGGTGGAAGGCGGGTTATTTTCTTGGATCCTGCATAGGCGAGATTTGAAAGCCGTGGCCGCGTGACGACCGAAACGCCGCGCAACAGCTTCTCCAGTATCCCGCGCATCGTTGCTGCGCCAAGCAACAGCGTTTCCTGACGACCACGCAGATGCAGAATGCGATCGGTGAAAATATGGCCGCGTTCAAGATCATTGGCGAGTTGCACTTCATCGATGGCGACAAAATCCACATCGGTTTGGCGGGGCATCGCTTCAACCGTGCAGACCGAATAGCGGGCTCCAGGTGGATTGATCTTTTCCTCACCGGTAATCAGCGCAACATTTGCCAGCCCCACCCTGTCTGCCACACGATGATAGACCTCCCGGGCAAGCAGACGGAGTGGCAAGCCAATCATTCCGGTGTGATGGGCAAGCATCCGCTCGATCGCTAGATGGGTTTTCCCCGTGTTTGTAGGCCCCAGAATGGCTGTAACATCGCGGCCAGTTAAGACCAGGGGAAGTTCGGGGTTGGGCATAAGGTTCATCAATTACAATCCAATACCGGCCACCAAGGCGATGAAAGCCGGGCATGCATTTTCGATTAGCATTTTAAGCGTCCGACAGAAAGGTAGGCGGGGCAATCCAGATAAACAATCGCGAACCGATTCACGGAGCGTACCGTAACGAAATAGAACGCGAGGCGAACGAATCAGCTACGAAACGGCTCTAGGATGTGATTCCTGATTTGTTCACGGCCATATCTAGCTTCTCCGGCACTAAATCGCACTACATGCTGAATCATTTAACATAGGCCTCGCCAGGTTGCATTTCTGAGAGCGGCGCATGTCAACTCATGATTGTGACCGAGTTTATCAGCACTAAAGACCAATGATTTCTTATGGTTAGCTAATCCATGCGAGCTTGCTCCAACAACTGTCGTTGCCATACCGGTCGAGCCAAATGGAATCGGCGCCTCGCGAGACTTCCGTTTTGTTCACCACACATATTTGGTGCTGCCGCAGCAGAAACTGCACCACACGCAACCATTCACAAGTTTTATAGGACAAGATTCAGGCGCTCGCCCAATATGTTTGCCCCACGCATTTTCCATCACTTTCAGGTCGAATACTGCCCACCATTGGCCGTGAGCGTAGACCCGGTGATGAAACCCGCATCGTCAGATGCCAGAAACACCACGCAGCGCGCTACTTCTTCCGGTTCGCCAAGGCGTCCGACCGGAATTTGCGGAATTATCCGCTCATTGAGCACCTTCTCATCAATTGCCCGCACCATTTCAGTGCCTATGTAGCCAGGGCAGATGGCATTGACCGTAATGCCGGCGCGCGCGCCCTCTTGAGCCAAAGCCTTCGTGAAGCCGATATCCCCCGCCTTTGAAGCCGAATAATTGGCTTGGCCCGCCTGCCCCTTTTGTCCGTTGATCGAAGAAATGTTGATCACCCGGCCGAATTTGCGGTCGCGCATGCCGCTCCACACTGGATGGGTCATGTTGAACAGGCCGGTAAGATTGGTATTGATTACGTCGCTCCATTGGCCCGGCGTCATCTTATGGAACATCGCATCACGTGTGATGCCGGCGTTGTTCACCAGTACAGCGACGGGACCGAGTTCTGCTTCGATCCTTGCAATACCTGCTGCGCATTCCTCATAATTGGAAACATCCCACTTATAGGTTGCGATTCCGGTCTTTTTTCCGAATTCTTTGGCGGCCTCATCATTGCCAGCGTAGTTAGCCGCGACCTTGTAGCCTGCGGCTTTCAAAGCAACGCATATTGCTGCGCCTATACCACGCGTTCCACCTGTTACGATTGCTGTTTTTGTCATTTATCATCCCTCCCTGAAACTGATCTCGTATAACGCTGTGCGACAATGAAAACATGAAACGGGTTGCTGGTTGCAAGAGCGGCCATCGGTATAAGAACCGGCCCAATAATATTGAGCCGGTTGAAGCCCTGTTAATCCTTGATGCGCTCTACACAAAGCGCGACACCCATGCCGCCGCCGATGCAAAGCGTAGCGAGGCCCTTTGTGCCGTTGCGACGCTTCAACTCGAACAACAATGTGTTAAGAACACGAGCACCAGAAGCACCAATTGGATGGCCTATAGCGATGGCGCCACCATTCACATTGACTATGTCCGGGTTGAACCCGAGATCCTTGTTGACGGCGCAGGCCTGAGCCGCAAACGCTTCGTTTGCCTCAACGAGATCAAGATCGTCGGCTGTCCAACCCGCCTTTTCAAGGGCTTTGCGCGAGGCCGGGATCGGCCCCGTCCCCATAATGGATGGGTCAACGCCAGCTGTTGCCCAGGATGCGATCCTTGCCAGTGGCTTGATACCGCGGCGCTTGGCCTCTTCCTCGCTCATCAGCACAACCGCGGCGGCCCCGTCATTGAGACCCGATGCATTGCCTGCAGTCACAGTCCCGTCCTTGTCGAAAGCCGGCCGCAACTTCGCCAGTGAGTCCAGTGTTGCTCCATGGCGGATATATTCATCGTCAGCGACGACAACGTCGCCTTTGCGTGTTTTAACGGTAAACGGCACGATTTCATCCTTGAACTTGCCAGCCTTTTGAGCTGCCTCGGCTTTGTTCTGTGAGCCAAGCGCGAACTTGTCCTGTTCCTCGCGGGTCAACTGCCACTTGGTTGCGATGTTTTCGGCTGTAATACCCATGTGATAACCATGGAAGGCATCGGTCAAACCATCCTTGATCATCGTATCGATCAGCTTCATGTCGCCCATTTTGGTACCACTGCGAAGATGCGCGCAATGAGGTGACAAGGACATCGATTCCTGACCTCCGGCAACAACGATAGTGGCATCACCCATGGCAATCTGTTGCATGCCAAGAGCAACCGCGCGTAATCCGGAACCGCAAACCTGGTTCAGGCCCCAGGCGGTCGCTTCCTGCGGGATACCAGCGGCCATTGCCGCCTGTCTCGCCGGATTCTGGCCTTCGCCAGCACCAAGCACCTGCCCCATGATCACCTCATCGACGTCCGCCCCGTCGACCCCAGCGCGGCTCAGAACTTCCTTGATGACGGCTGCGCCCAGTTCATGTGCCGGAACATTGGCAAACGCACCGTTGAACGATCCAACGGGGGTACGGGCGGCACTTGCGATGACGATGGATTGGGTCATAACGTTTCCTCATATTTGTCATTCTGAATTCATAAAGCATATATCGGTCAGAATTAGCTGCCTTCAACAGTTTGACAAGGCCCATTTAAGTATGAGACGCAAATATCGCTCGTCGCACTGCAGCATTGGACACAATGCACTGCGTTGAATGCAATGCACAAATCGCTTTGAATTGGCGCACTTTGCCCCTATCCTCTTAAGTCCATCCGTAAGCCGGCACGCAAATTCGGCCAAGGAAACGAAGTTTTGGGGAGTTGAGTAATGGCAGCGAAAACCGGGGACATCGTCATAAAAAAATACGCCAACCGGCGTCTCTACAACACCGGAACAAGTACTTACGTGACGTTGGAAGACCTGGCAGAGATGGTGAAGCGCAATGAGGACTTTACCGTTCAGGATGCAAAGACTGGCGAGGACATTACTCACTCAGTCCTGACCCAGATTATTTTCGAGCTTGAGAACAAGGACGGGCAGAACATGCTGCCTATCCCGTTCTTGCGCCAATTGATTGCCTATTATGGCGATCAGATGCAGGTTGTGCTTCCAACGTTCCTTGAACAATCCATGTCAGCCTTTGCAAAGGAGCAGGAGCGCATGCGCGAGCAGCTGACGGCGGCATTCGGCAAGACGCCGATGGACATGATGAATGTTAGCGCCCCGCTCAAACTGGTCGAAGAGCAGGTGCGTCGCAACACGGAAATGTTGCAGCATGCCATGCGCATGTTCACACCTTTTCCCTTGAACAAGACCACCGCTCCTTCTGAGCCCGATGATGCGCACGCGCCCGAGAAGCCCGCAAAGGATACGGGGCTCGATGAGTTGAAGGAGCAGATTGCCGCTATGCAGCGCAAACTCGACTCCCTTGATAAATAATTATCGCTGGGGATAGAGCTAACCATTAACGGCGGAGTACTCGGTATGGGAGCGGCCAAAGCAACGGTATTCATCGACAATGAGCGCGTCGTCGTTACAGAATATCGTTTTGCTGTCGGAGAGAACACGGGTTGGCACAGGCACGCGCGTGACTATGTCGTCATCCCGCTGATGGACGGACGGGTCAAGCTGGTGACGAAGGACGGTGAATCACTTGCGGAAATGAAAAAGGGCGTTCCCTATTTCCGGACTGAGGGCGTCGAGCATGACGTCGTTAACGCCAATGATGGCGAATATGCTTTTATCGAGATCGAGCTGAAATAGCTCAAGTGCTGTGCACAAACAAAAAGACCGGCACAGCGGCCGGTCTTTTTAGTGCGAATTCGGAAGAGAATTAGCCTTCCTTCGGCGTCAGAACCTGACGGCCACGGTACATGCCGGTCTTCAGATCGACGTGATGCGGACGGCGCAGTTCGCCTGAATTCTTGTCTTCGACGTAAGTCGGTGCCTTCAGCGCGTCGGCGGAACGGCGCATGCCGCGCTTCGACGGAGAAGTTTTTCGTTTGGGTACAGCCATTGTTCCAGCTCCAGTAATCAGTCAAAATCCGGCACTGGCCCGATTGAGCCTGTCGCAATGGACAAAATTCCGGAAAGTTCGGTGGGGCTATACACGTCCTGAGGGCTTTTGACCAGCAGGACTCGCATATTTTTTGTCGCCAGGGCTTTTATCGGCAGATTCATCTAGTTCACGCATCCAACATAGGCCCCGGCGCCGCGTGCTCTGCGTTCGTTGACSCGCGCCAATGTCTGCATGCCACGGCCGGGCCGCGCAGGATTGCGCACGATTGGATTAGGCAAYGTCACCGCCAGATAAGCGGCCTGACGCGGCGAAAGCTTTGCTGCGCTTGTCTTGAAATGATATTGCGACGCGGCCTCGATACCATAAATGCCCGGGCCCCATTCGGCGATGTTCAGATAGATTTCCAGCAACCGTTGCTTGGGCAAAATAAGATCCGTCAGCACAGCCAGAGGTACTTCCAGTCCTTTGCGGATGAATGAGCGACTCGTCCACAAGAACAGGTTTTTAGCTGTCTGCATCGGAATTGTCGATGCGCCACGCGTCTGTTCGCCGTCAATCGTATCCGAAACGACGGAATTCAATGCATCCCAGTCCACGCCGTTGTGAAAACAAAACCTCGCATCCTCAGACATCATCACCGAATTGACGAGAGATGGAGATATCTGGTCGAGTGGCACCCAGCGGCGATCATAACCAGAAAACGTCACGATATCTTTCACCATCAACGTAGAAATCGGATGAATGAAGGGGAATCGGTAGAGACTGAGCAGGATAATCGGCAACATGATCAATATGATTCCCGCCAGAATCAGGTAGCGCACGGCCCGCCCGACGGGCGAACGTCCAGGATTGACCAGATAACCTCTGCCCCGCTTGTTTCTGACGAGAAGCCTTGCCACACATATCTTCCATTTGAATATTCCTGTCGGACATAAAGCAAAGAGCAACAGAAGGGAATTCTTTCTACGATTTTCTGAGCCGTACACACAGAGACCACTGCAGAAATGCAACCGCGCTTGCCCAGAGGCCATTGACCGGAGGTCGATTTATCGGCAATTGGCTGAGTATGATGACTGATCGGGATTTCTCATTGTTCCAGATTACCTTACAGCAGCGCGCAGCTTCGGTTGAAGCGTTGCTTGGCAATTTGCTGTCGGATAGCCCGCAAACCGGCGAGATCAGCCGGCCGTCCCGATTGATGGCCGCGATACGCCACAGCGTGTTGAATGGCGGCAAGCGCCTTCGACCGTTTCTGGTTATGGAAAGCGCTGCCCTTTTTAAAGCGGATAATCTTGCCGCTTTGCGCGTTGCTGCGGCGCTCGAATGCATTCACAGCTATTCTCTCGTCCACGACGATCTACCGGCCATGGACAATGATGATTTGCGGCGCGGTCAACCGACAGTGCATCGGAAATTTGATGAAGCAACTGCCATCCTTGCTGGAGATGGCCTCCTGACCTACGCGTTCGAATTGATTGCCAGCGAGGAAACCGAGCTTGATGCTGAAGCTAGAGTAGCGCTCATCGCGACGCTCGCCCGCGCAGCAGGAGTTGGCGGCATGGTAGGTGGCCAGGCGCTCGATCTCGAGGCGGAAAAGGTCAAACCAGACGAGCAAGGCATTATCCGCTTGCAAGCAATGAAGACCGGGGCACTGATCCGTTTTGCCTGCGAGGCGGGTGCTATCGTTGGCCGCTCCAACTCCGAGGACCGCGAGCGACTGGCGGAGTATGGCTCAGCCATTGGCCTTGCCTACCAGCTTGCCGATGATCTGCTCGATGTTACCGCCGATGCCTCCCATATGGGCAAAGCGACCGGGAAGGATGCGGCCGCCGGCAAGGCCACACTTGTCTCCATGCATGGCATTGAGTGGACTCAGCGCCAGTTGGTCGGTCTGGTCGCGCAGGCGGAAGAGCTTCTTGCCCCCTTTGGTGAGAAAGCAGCACTGCTTAAGGATGCGGCGCGCTTTATTGCCGAAAGGCAGAGCTAGGAACTATTCTGCCGCGTGCGAACCGGCGCCAAGGCCGAAGCGGTTCTCGATGTAATCTGCCACCATTTTCTGGAATTCCTGAGCGATACCGGCGCCGCGCAAGGTAGCAACTTTCTTGCCGTCAACAAATACGGGTGCGGACGGTGTTTCACCCGTTCCCGGCAACGAAATGCCGATATCGGCCATTTTGGACTCGCCCGGTCCATTGACGATGCAGCCCATGACAGCAACGTTCAGCGCTTCAACGCCCGGATATTTCTCACGCCAGATCGGCATGTTGGTGCGGATATCGCTTTGAATCGATTGCGCCAATTCCTGGAACACTGTCGACGTCGTCCGGCCGCATCCAGGACATGCGGCGACTATCGGGATAAATTGCCGAAAGCCCATGGTTTGCAAGAGTTCCTGCGCCACCTGGACTTCGCGAGTGCGATCGCCGCCTGGTTCAGGCGTAAGAGAAATGCGGATCGTGTCACCGATACCCTGTTGCAACAGGATCCCCATCGCGGCTGAAGAAGCCACAATGCCCTTTGTACCCATGCCGGCTTCGGTCAGCCCAAGATGCAACGCGTGATCGCAACGTCGCGCAAGTTCGGCATAAACCGCAATCAGATCCTGAACCTGACTTACTTTTGCGGAGAGAATGATCTTCGAACGCGGCAGGCCAATCTCTTCAGCAAGTTGCGATGAAATGAGCGCCGATTGCACAATCGCTTCCCGCGTTACGGCCTCCGCCGTCAGGGGTGCGCCAGCAGCATGATTCTGATCCATCAGGGCAGTCAGCAGTTCCTGATCGAGCGAGCCCCAGTTTACACCGATGCGAACCGGCTTGTCATAGCGGATTGCCATTTCGATGATGGCGCCGAACTGTGCATCCTTTTTGTCCTTGAATCCAACATTGCCAGGATTGATCCGGTATTTGGCCAATGCTTCGGCGCAAGCCGGATGGTCAGCCAGAAGCTTGTGGCCTATATAGTGGAAATCACCCACCAGCGGGACCGGGAGACCCAGCCGGTCGAGGCGTTCACGAATCTTCGGTACGGCTGCAGCCGATTCATCACGGTCAACTGTAATGCGGACGATCTGCGAGCCCGCCCTGGACAGAGCGGCCACCTGCGCCACAGTACCATCCACATCGGCGGTATCCGTATTGGTCATCGATTGAACGACAACCGGCGCTCCGCCACCCACCATGACGCCGCCTACATCGACACCGACTGACGGCCGCCGGCCAAAAGGTTGCGAGTAATAGTCTGACATCGTCAAGCTCCAGATATGCTGTTCAGGTGGCGCAGCTATCGCCATTTGTCAACTCCGTACTTACCAAGGAGGGGCCACGCCTGCACTGCAGAGCTTGTATGACAAAGTGTTCATGCTGCACATCTAGCAATTTTGCTGCGATGCAATATATTCTGTCGGCCTTCTGCACGCACGGTTGATCAATCAAAGGAAATAACCATGGCCAAAAAGACCGCAGTCGTTACAGGCTCGAATTCCGGCATCGGGCTCGGTTCCGCGCATGCTCTTGCTGCAGCAGGATACAATGTTGTGATCAACTCATTCACTGATCGGCCCGAAGATCATGCACTTGCCAGGGAAATTGCCGAGAAGTACGGCGTAGAGGTAGCCTATATCAAGGCAGACATGTCGAACGGTACCGAGTGCCGGACCCTGATTGAAAAGGCCGCCCAAACCTTTGGCAGTGTCGATGTCCTGGTCAACAATGCTGGAATTCAGTTCGTTGCGCCTGTCGATGAGTTCCCGACGGAAAAGTGGGACGCAATCATCGCCATCAATCTGACATCAGCATTTCATACGACTGCGGCTGCCCTTCCATACATGAAAAAAGCCGGGTGGGGGCGCATCATAAATATTGCGTCAGCTCATGGGCTTAGGGCCTCGCCCTTCAAATCAGCCTATGTCGCGGCTAAGCATGGCGTCCTTGGCTTTACCAAGACTGTTGCGCTCGAAGTTGCAGAAAAACACATCACGAGCAATGCAATCTGTCCCGGTTACGTGCTTACGCCGCTCGTCGAGGCGCAGATACCCGACCAGATGAAAGCGCATGATATGGATCGTGAGACCGTTATCCGCGAGGTCATGCTTGATAAGCAGGCAACCAAGGAGTTTGCTACTGTGGACCAGATTGGCGCAACCGTCGTATTCCTCGCCAGCGACGCCGCCGCGCAGATCACCGGAACCTCCATATCCGTCGATGGTGGCTGGACAGCGCAGTGACAAAGGTAAAATCGAAGACAATCAACATCGCCCTGCAAGGCGGTGGTTCACACGGTGCCTTCACTTGGGGCGTTCTCGACCGCATCCTCGAGGATGGCCGACTGGCAATCGAAGGCATATCTGGCACCAGTGCAGGTGCAATGAACGCCGTAGCCCTCGCCGACGGGTGGTCACATAATGGAGCTGAAGGCGCCCGGGCAAAGTTGCACGAGTTCTGGCGCGCCGTCGGGCGAACAGGGCAATTCAGCCCTGTCCAGCGCACTCCGTGGGATCGATTCTTCGGCAAATGGTCAGTTGAACATGGCCTTGGCTACAACCTCTTTGAACAGTTTTCGCGACTGTTTTCTCCCTACGAGTTCAATCCGTTCAATATCAACCCCCTACGGGACGTAGTTGAAAAGGAAATCGATTTCAAACGTGTACGTGCCTGTTCTCAATTCAAGCTCTTCGTTTCCGCGACCAACGTAGAGAGCGGGCGGCTGCGTGTCTTCTCGCAATCGGAACTCAATGCAGACGTGGTCATGGCTTCCGCCTGCCTTCCCTATATTTTTCAGGCAGTGGAAATTGATGGCGAACCCTATTGGGATGGCGGCTATGGCGGAAATCCGGCGCTATATCCGTTCTTCTATTCGAGCGAGAGTGAAGACGTCCTCCTGGTCCAGATCAATCCGATCGAAAGACGCGGCACGCCCAAGACTGCACGCGAAATAACCGATCGTATTGATGAGATTACCTTCAACGCTGCTCTTCTACGCGAGTTCCGTTCGATTGCATTCGTCAATTCGCTGATTAAAGCCGGAAGGCTCGAGCATGGCGAATACCGCAACATTCGAATGCACCGCATCGACGCCGACGAAGCGCTCGAGGGCCTGTCTTCGTCATCCAAGATCAACGCCGAATGGGCATTCCTTGAATATCTGCGCGATCTTGGCCGAGCAGCCGCAGGAGATTGGCTTGAGGAAAATTTCGATGCTGTCGGCGAACATGCCACACTCGATCTGACCGGCGAGTTGACACCGGAAATGAGCGTCGGACTGAAGCCTCACAAGCCCGGCAAACGCGTGAGCGATTTTCTTATGCAACGGAAAAAGCCCGCCGTCGTCGCCCGGCGCGCTTAATCTCTTCGCCTAGGATCGGTCTACATCGGCGCTCTTTGCCAGATTGGACATCAGAAACACAACGATAAGCAATCCGGCGAGTACCATATAGACTGGTCCGAATCCGGTTCTGCCGCCGACAAAACCTATAGCCGACGGGGCAACAAGAATACCCGAATAGCCCATGAGCGTTACCATGCTGAGTGCCACCCCGGAAGACGTCCCTTTTTGATTGCCCGCTGCCGAGAAGGCGATCGGGACCATATTTGCGATACCAAGCCCAGCGAATGCAAACGCAAGTATCGCAATCCAGGAGTTAGGGGCGACACTGGCTATCAACATGCCCGTTGCGCCGATAAGCGCCGAATAGCGCAATGTCTTCACTGCACCAAAGCGGTTGCGTACGCCATCGCCGAGAAATCGCATGATCGACATCGTTCCGGAAAAGGCGGCGAAGGCGAAACCGGCTGTTGCGATGTCCGCGCCTCGTTCCTGCTGAAGATATAGCGCTGCCCAATCCAGCACCGAACCCTCGGGCACCATGGAAAACAACGCCATCAATCCGATGAGATAGATCAATGGATTGGTCGGGAACTCAAGCCTGTGCTTTTCCTGTGCCGCAGGCGAGTCTTCGGTGATCATATAGCCGAAGGTTGCCATGCCTAGCACGATGGCGATCAGCGTAACCACCAGCGCATGAGCCAAGTGGCCATGCGCTTCGATCACCAATCCGCCCAGCGCACCTCCGGCGAAGCCGCCGAGGCTCCAAAAACCATGCGATGACGACATGACCGCCCGCGAGAGCTTTTTCTCCACCTCCACTGCATTGGCATTCATCGCCACATCCATGCCGCCAATCACGGCACCGAAAAGAAACAGGGCTGGCGCAGCTGTCAGGGCGTTTGGGGCGAGAGCGACGAGCAATAGCGAAAAGGAGCAGAAAACCGCAAAACCTTTCACCACCGCCCTCGATCCAAACCGGCTGATCAGGTAACCGCACCACGGCATGGCAGAAAGAGCGCCCACGCCAAAAATCAGGATGAGCAATCCGAGCGTGAATTCGCTGATTCCGAGGCGTACCATAAATACGGGAATTTGCGGCGCCCAGCTACCAACCAGGAAGCCGTTGAAGAAAAACGCGCAGGCAACGGCCCACCGGCCATAGACGGCTTTCTTGAGGTAGACAGAGGCATCCATTGGATCATCACCTGTTGTGCACTGATATTGCGAAGACATTTGGGTCACCGGGGCTCATCGTCTGCGACGATCACTTCGACACCCATCCCGCTTATTCGCTCCAGAATCGACCGACCTGCCGTCCGGTCGGTTATAAGGGTGGATACGAGCGATATTGGGCCAATGGCAAAGGGAGCTTGCTTAACAAGCTTTTCGCTTGTTGCAAGGAGAATGATCTCATTGCATGCCTGACCAAGGGCAAGTTTCATGCGTGCATCATCATAGTTCTCGGCACGCAGCATCAACTCTTCATCGACGGCGCATGCACCGAGAATACAATAGTCAACACGCATCGATTGGACTTCAGCCAGCGTGGATTGCCCGATGGCACTGCGCGTCAGCCGGTTTAGGCTTCCCCCCAGAAGAATGACCTCGCAGCAGGGATGGTCGAGCGCCGCCGAAGCGATATCCGGGGAACCGGTAATGATGCATGCATGAAGGTCTCGAGGGAGTGCACGAACGAATTCCAGCACCGTTGTACTGGAGTCGAGAAGCATCGTGGTGTTCGCCGGGATGCGGCTCGCGCCGGCGACGGCGATTGCCTTCTTGCCGGTGGTCTCATCGCGAGCACGTTGCTGGAAGCTTCGGGGACCCGATCTGCTTCTTGCAGCGCCTCCATGGAATCGCTGGACGAGGCCCTGTTCGGCCAATTCCCGAAGATCGCGGCGTATGGAGTCTTCGGAGACGCCAAATTCCGATGCGACCGCATTCGCCAGCACGCGGCCAGACTCATTGATCCTCTGGAGGATCATACTTTTTCTTTCGTCCGGCGATAAATCCTTCAGCATTGAACAACCCTGCACACGCGGGCACCATAACGAGACTTGCCGATATCGGCAATAGATGATGCGCATATTTGCACGAATGAGCGTTTTGGCGCATAGGCCGGAAACAAAAAAAGCCCATATAGGCCTTTTTTGTGCTTGCTAGTAACTCACAAGTCTATTCGTAAACAACGAGAAGATCTTTGGCATCAATCTGGTCGCCAGCGCGGACAAGCACCTCTACGATTGTCCCATCGCGTTCGGCACGTAAGGCAGTCTCCATCTTCATCGCCTCGATGGAAAGCAAGACGTCCCCCGCATTGACCTTTTGTCCACTAGCAATGCCTACAGTTGAGATAATGCCCGGCATGGGCGCTCCTACCTGCTTGTCATTTCCCAACTCCGCCTTGCGTCTTACGCCAGCGCCACTGCCGGCACGTGCGCGATCGGGGACCTTCACGCGCCGCGGCTGACCGTTCATCTCGAAAAAGACTGTGCACATTCCTTTATCATCGGGTTCGCCCACTGCCTGGTTGCGCACAACGAGGGTCTTGCCGCGTTCGATATCGAGAAATACTTCCTCCTCCTGCGCCAGTCCGTAAAAGTAGACATGCGTCGGCAGTACACTCGTCGGTCCATATGTATTGTGCGTTATGGCAAAATCTGTGAACACTTTGGGATACATGAGATAAGAAGCGAATTCCTGATCGCTGATCTTCCGTTCCAGTTTGGTCTCGATTTCTTTCCGCTCGGCATCAAGATTAGCTGGCCCCAAAAGTGCCCCCGGCCGTTCGGTGAATGGCTTTTCACCTTTCAGAATCTTCTTCTGAATGTCCTTCGGCCAACCATTCGGCGGTTGTCCGAGATCACCTCGCATCATCGACACCACCGAATCCGGAAATGCGATATCCTTGTCGGGGTTTTTCACGTCGGCGACGGACAGATCCTGGCTTACCATCATTAGAGCCATGTCTCCGACAACCTTGGAGGACGGAGTGACCTTGACGATATCACCGAACATCTGGTTCACGTCCGCATAGGTTTGCGCCACTTCGTGCCAACGCGTCTCAAGTCCGAGCGAGCGAGCCTGTTCCTTGAGATTGGTAAATTGCCCCCCGGGCATTTCGTGAAGATAGACCTCGGAGGCCGGCCCCTTCAGATCACTCTCGAATGCCGCATATTGCGTACGCACCGCCTCCCAATAAAACGAAATTCGGCGTATCCACTCGGGATCGAGGCCGGGATCGCGCTCGGTACCTTTCAATGCCTCAACGATCGAACCGAGACATGGCTGCGAGGTATTGCCGGAAAGCGCATCCATCGCAGCGTCAACAACGTCAACACCTGCATCCACCGCTGCAAGAACAGTTGCTGCGGCAACACCCGACGTATCGTGCGTGTGGAAATGCAGCGGCAGGTCGGTTGCTTCACGCAACGCCTTGAATAAAACCTTCGCAGCATTTGGCTTCAAAAGACCCGCCATGTCCTTGAGAGCGATGATATGGGCCCCGGCCTTCTCCACCTGCTGCGCCAGGGCGACGTAATATTTCAGGTCATATTTTGGCCGCGCCGAGTTGAGGATGTCGCCCGTATAGCAGATGGCTGCTTCGCACAGCTTGTTCTCCTCAACGACCGCATCCATGGTGACACGCATGTTTTCAACCCAGTTCAAACTATCGAACACGCGGAAAACATCCACACCGCCTTTTGCCGCTTGGCTTACAAAATATTTGACAACATTATCCGGATAGCTTTTGTAGCCGACGCCGTTGGCGCCGCGCAGCAGCATTTGCAGAAGGATATTTGGAGCCCCTTCGCGGATTTCAGCTAGGCGCTCCCACGGGTCTTCCGTCAGGAATCGCATTGCCACATCAAACGTAGCACCGCCCCAGCATTCCAGCGAGAAGAGCTGTGGCAGGGCGCGTGCATAGGTACCGGCAACGCGAGCAATATCATAGGTCCGCATTCGCGTAGCCAAGAGGGATTGGTGCCCGTCGCGCATCGTGGTGTCCGTAAACAGCACACGCTTCTCATTGCGCATCCAGTCGGCAAACTTTTGCGGCCCGAGTTGATCGAGCAACTGTTTGGTGCCATCGGGGATCGGCGTTTCCACGAAAGGAACGCGCGGCAGCGCCGCATCTTTGGAGGGGGCGGCCCTGCCCTTGGTTTCCGGATGACCGTTTACGGTTACGTCCGCAAGATAGGTCAAAAGTTTGGTTGCACGGTCTTGCCGCTTCACCTGTTCAAAGAGTTCGGGCGTCGTATCGATGAACTTGGTCGTATAGGAATTATCGAGAAATTTCGAGTGTGTGATGATCGCTTCAAGGAAGGTGAGGTTTGTAGCGACACCGCGGATACGAAACTCGCGCAGCGCACGATGCATCCTGTGGATCGTTTCTTCGGCTGTTGGCGACCAGGCTGTAATCTTTTCCAAAAGCGGATCGTAGAATCGCGTGATCACCGCGCCGGAATAGGCTGTGCCACCGTCCAGTCTGATGCCGAAACCCGTAGCGCCGCGATAGGCGGTGATGCGACCATAGTCTGGAATGAAATTCTGTTCCGGATCCTCAGTGGTTATGCGGCACTGCAAGGCGTGGCCGTTGAGCTTGATATCTTTTTGCGCGGGTACGCCCGATTCCGGCGTGCCGATGGCCGCACCTTCAAGAATGCGTATCTGCGCCTTGACGATGTCGATTCCGGTCACCTCCTCGGTGACAGTGTGCTCGACCTGGATACGAGGGTTCACTTCAATAAAGTAGAACTCATTGGTATCGGCATCCATCAGGAACTCAATGGTGCCTGCCCCGATGTAACTTGTCTCCTTGGCGATCCTCAGACCGTAATCACAAATTTCCTTACGTTGGCTGTCAGTGAGATACGGCGCCGGGGCGCGCTCGACGACTTTCTGGTTGCGGCGCTGGATGGAACAATCGCGTTCGAACAGATGCACCGCATTGCCATGCGTGTCGCCAAGGATTTGTACCTCGACATGGCGGGCCCGCTGCACAAGCTTTTCAAGATAGACTTCGTCCTTGCCAAAGGCAGCCTTGGCTTCCCGCTTGCCCTCGGTGACCTCGCGGGCAAGGTCATCCACCGAAAAAATAGCGCGCATGCCACGCCCGCCGCCGCCCCACGATGCCTTCAACATTACCGGGTAGCCAATCTGTTCGGCCATTGCCTTGACAGCTTCCATGTCGTCGGGCAGCGGCTCGGTTGCGGGAACGACCGGAACGCCTATTTCAATTGCCAGATTGCGCGCGGCAACCTTGTTACCAAGCCGGCGCATGGTCTCCGGCTTCGGTCCGATGAAGATAATGCCGGCCTCCGCGCAGGCATCGGCAAATTCCGGGCTTTCCGACAGAAGACCGTAGCCTGGATGGATAGCGTCGGCGCCCGAAAGCTTCGCAACCCGGATGATCTCCTCGATTGAGAGGTAGCTTTCGATGGGGCCCATGTCCTTGGCCAGATGCGGACCACGACCAACCTGATAGGACTCATCCGCCTTGAAGCGGTGCAGCGCAAGCTTGTCCTCTTCCGCCCAGATCGCCACGGTTTTCATGCCAAGCTCGTTGGCCGCACGGAATACGCGGATGGCAATCTCTGATCGATTGGCGACGAGTATTTTCTTGATAGGCAAGGCGAAAACTCCAGACAGCGAAAAAGCGCTTTAAAATGGATTGGGCTGCATCAACATTTCTCAGGATTGTTGCAGTGCAAACAAATACATATTGAACACAAGAATCTCAAATGTCCAATAGCAAAATGCCCGGCGCTAGGCCGGGCATTTCGCGCATATATCAGTTAGTCAGCTTATTGCTGTAAATAGCCGATCTTGCCGTCGGGGCCCTTTTTCCATTCATACATGACGTAGCCCGGGAATTTCGGATCGCCCTTCTCATCAAACGCCAGATCACCTAGCACCGTCTCGAATGGTCCCTTTCCTTTCAATGATTTGGCTATCAGCTCCGGATCGTTTGTTTCTGCGGCGTTTGCGGCAGCAGCGATGGCCTGAAGGGAGCCGTAGGCGTACAGCGTGAATGCTTCCGGCTCAAAACCGTCCGCCCTGAACTTCTCGATCAGTTCCTTGTTCGCCGGGTTGTTGCGTGGATCCGGACCAAATGTATTGAGCGTACCAATGACGGCATCACCTGCTATCGATGCCAGCTCATTTGAGACGATCGCCGCACCTGAAATAAATTGTACTTTAAGGCCCTGGTCCGCCAATTGACGCATGATCAGGCCCGCCTCCGTGTGTACCCCACCCCAATAGAATACGGTAACACCGGCTTCTTTCACTTTGCTGATCAGCGCCGAGAAATCCTTGTCACCGGTATGGACGCCCTCGTTGAGCACTTCGGTGATGCCCTGGGCGTTCAGTGCTTTCTTGGTTTCATCGGCGAGACCCTGGCCGTAGGGCGTCTTGTCATTGACGATGGCGATCTTGGCGTCCTTGAAATGATTGGCGATATATGCTCCGGCGACCTTCCCTTGCTGGTCATCGCGGCCACAGGTTCGGAATGTGTTCCAGAGACCGCGCTCGGTATACTTCGGATTGGTCGACGCCGGGGTTATCTGCAGGATGCCATTCTCCGCATAAACCTCCGACGCTGGTATCGATACGCCCGAATTGTAATGACCAATAACGATCTTCACGCCGTCGGCCACGAATTTGTTTGCAACGGAAATACCTTGCTTCGGATCGGAAACATCATCGCCAAAGGCTAGATCGATCTTCTCACCATTGATACCGCCGGCGTCGTTTATAGCAGCGGCAGCTGCCTCGACCCCTCGCTTGATCTGTGCACCCATGGCCGCATTCGGTCCAGTGAGTGGAGCCCCACAACGCCGACCAGTATATCGGCGTCAGCGTAACAGGTGAGTATGAGCATTGTTGCTGCAACCATGCCGGGGAAAAGTAGCTTCGTCATGCAAACTCCGTTGTGAAAAAAGATATCAAAAAAATGGCGGGGCAATATTACCGTTATCCGGAGCTTGATCACCGGCATAGGTTTTGGGCGGACAAACGAAAGACTTACGAAAAAAATAGCCGGTATTCTATGCAAGCTAATAAGCGCTGCGATGTTCCGTGGGGACACGACAAACGCGATAGTTATCAAGGTGAATGCCCAGCACTGGGCCGGGCATCACTTATCGTCTCAAACGGAAGGCCTACTGCTGGAAATAGCTGTACTTGCCGTCTTCGCCCTTCTTCCATTCGTACATAACGTAGCCTGGAAGCTTGGGGTCGCCCTTCTCATCAAAGGCGATATCGCCAAGAACGGTCTTGAACGGGCCCTTTTCCTTCATCGTTTTCGCAACTGTCTCAGGATCGTTCGATCCTGCTGCTTTCGCTGCGTCTGCGATAACCTGTGCCGCAGCATAGGAATAGAGTGTATAGGCTTCCGGCTCGAAGCCCTGGGCGCGGAACTTTTCAACGAGCTCCTTGTTGGCTGGGTTCTTGCTCGGATCTGGGCCGAATGTGTTCAGCGTACCCGCAACGGCATCRCCAGCGATGGAAGCAAGTTCGTTCGAAACGATACCGTCACCGGAGATGAACGTGACTTTCAGGCCCTGGTCAGCAAGCTGGCGGATGATCAGGCCAGCTTCCGTGTGCAAGCCACCCCAATAAAGAACCGTAACGCCGGCTTCCTTTGCCTTGGCGATCAGAGCGGAGAAGTCTTTGTCGCCGACGTTAACGCCTTCGTACATCGCTTCCTTCATGCCCTTGGCATTCAGCGTCTTCTTGGTTTCGTCGGCGAGCCCCTGGCCATATGGTGTCTTGTCATGGACAACCGCAATCTTGGCATCCTTGAACTTCTCGGCAATGTACGTACCAGCTACAACACCCTGCTGATCGTCACGTCCGCAAGTGCGGAAGGTGTTCCACAATTTGCGCTCTGTGAAGACCGGGTTGGTCGCAGCAGGCGTGATTTCCAGAATGCCGTTTTCAGCATAAACTTCCGATGCCGGGATCGAAACGCCGGAATTGAAGTGGCCGATAACGAACTTCACACCATCAGCAACAAACTTGTTGGCAACGGAAATGCCCTGTTTTGGATCAGAAACGTCATCGCCAAGTGACAGTTTGACCTGCTCACCATTAACGCCGCCGGCTGCATTGATCTCAGCGATAGCTGCTTCTGCACCCTTCTGCAGCTGCGCACCGAAAGCGGCGTTCGGTCCGGTCAACGGTCCACCGACGCCGATCAAAAGATCGGCATAGGCGTTGCCGCTCAAGGCGAGCATCGCAGCAAGCGCAACGCCCGATAACAGTGACTTCTTCATTTGAAAACTCCCATTTTCTAGGTACTTACCAACCCCTCGCGACGGCTTGTTTTCGTCGCTTGAAGATTACATTTGCCGATTTCCCGGCGGTTGTCACGCTGATTCATTTCGCATCAGCGARATAGGTTAAGCTCTCGTTCTTTCTTTCCAGGCGAATGGAGAACTTTTTTCATAGAGCCAATGATATTGCCGGACCATCTGGTTGGTACGGGTATAGCGATAGCCGAGGATTCCGATGACGGTCAGTACAATCGTATCCACGATGTAGTAGTGAAGCGTGAACATCGTTCCACCAAAAAGAGCAAAGTGGATGAACCGGACAGCGATGCCTAACAGCAGCATGTAGAATATGACGATTACCAAGGAGCGCCATGTTTTGGCGCACGCCCGTCCTGCCATCCACGCGGCCCAGCCGCCCATGAGGCAGGTAACCAGTATGAACAGCCAGATTGAAGGTTCTTCGTATAAGATGCCTTGCATGGCAATATTCCCCTTGAGGCCTTTCAAGAAGGCCTTTCTCTCATTAGTGGCGACCGCCTTCAAGATACGCGGCGCGCACTTCCGGATTTGCAAGAAGTTCCGCGCTCGATCCGCTCATAGTCACAATCCCGTTTACCATCACGTAGCCGCGATCGGCGAGCTTCAAAGCACCGAACGCGTTCTGCTCTACTAAGAAGACCGTCAATCCGGTGGTCTTGTTCAACTCTTTGATCGCTTCGAAAATGTGCTTGATGATCAGTGGCGCGAGACCCAATGAAGGCTCGTCCAGCAGTAGCAGGCGCGGACGTGCCATAAGCGCGCGCCCGATTGCCAGCATTTGCTGTTCGCCGCCAGAAAGCGTGCCGCCGCGCTGATTAATGCGTTCCTTTAACCGCGGGAAAAGATCGAACACCATGCGCGAATCTTCATCGAAGAACTCAAGCTTGTCGAGGCTGGCACCCATTTGCAGATTTTCCTGCACGGTCATGCGTGGAAAAATGCGGCGGCCTTCAGGTGATTGCGCAATCCGCAGCCGCGCGATTTCATGCGTAGGCAATTGCGTGATGTCCTTGCCATCAAAAACGACACGTCCGGTACGCGCGCGCGGCATCCCGAAGATCGTCATCATCAAGGTGGATTTTCCGGCGCCATTGGCACCGATCAAAGCGACAATCTCACCCGGATCGGCATGGACTGTCACACCGCTCAAGGCACGAATATTGCCGTAGTAGGTTTCAACGCCTTCAACGCTGAGAAGGGCTTGCTTTTCTGACATTATTTAGCCCCTCCGGTCTTTTTGGGCGCCGGGGTTACCTGGCTCTGCTTTGCCAGTTTCTTGGCCTGTCCAATCCAGTCTTCACGCGCGATCCGCCCATCAAAAGCAAGGTAGGCTTCAGCGGCGATAATGTCGGCTTTCTTCCAGGCGGCAATCTGGTCGAAGTGGAATATTCCGTGTTCGTTGAGTTTGCGCTCGTTGACGGGCCCTATGCCCTTGATAATGATAAGTTTGTCTGCCTTGCCGCCACGCGGCTCTGCAAGTGCGTTCGCCGTTGCACCGGGTTTGATCGCCACCAGCGACTGTGCAGCTGGATTGATTGGCTTCGATTTCACGGTAGTCGCTGCTGCAGGCTTGGCAGCAGTTTTGTCTGTGACGGACTTTACAACGGGCTTTTTTGCAGCCGTAGCTCTGGCCCGCCTGACCTTGGCAGGAGCGGAAGGAATAAGGGTGGCTGGAGCCATATCCGGATGGGCTTCCTCGATCTCGTGCAGCGCCTCGGTCGAAAGCAGGTCTACCGCCGCGGTAATATCATCGACGCCAGCGGCTTCTGCCTGTTCGATCAGTTCAACCACTTCTTCGTCCTCGACGCCGAGATAAGCAGCGATGACCTTTGGATCGTTTTTCACTGTCTCAGGCGTGCCATCCGAAATCTTCGTGCCGTATTCGAGAACAACAACGTGGTCGGAGATTTCCATAACTACAGACATGTCATGTTCTATGAGGAGGATCGAAGTTCCGGTCTCATCACGAATATCGAGCAGGAGCTTGTTGAGCTCGGCAGACTCGCGAGCATTGAGTCCTGCAGCAGGTTCATCAAGGCAGAGCAATTCCGGATCCGTACACATTGCACGAGCGATCTCGAGGCGCCGCTGCGCACCGTAGGGCAGATCACCAGCTGGATCGTCGGCGCGCTCCACCAGATTGATCTTCTCCA
>NZ_JBFUMG010000022.1:0-23839 GCF_054049495.1 Phyllobacterium sp. P5_D12
CTCCCGATCCATGCAGGAGGATCAGTGTTTGTCCAAAGGTGATATCCGGCATGTAGACCCGGTGAATGAACGGAAGCTCGCGATAGATGAAGCGCTCCTCTTTCGGCAAGCCAAATTGCGGCAGCACTACTTTCAGGTTTTCAGCCTCCGCAGCGAAATGCGGCGGGATGAACAGACGGGTGCCAAGCTTTTCGGGTGTTTCGTCGATCAGCATGCCGGGGCCGTCGGTGGCCATTTCGAGCAGGGTACCGCCAGGCTCGCGAACGTAGATCGAATGGAAATATTTCCGGTCATGCAGCGCCGTTGCGGTCATTCCATGCGCCACCAAGCGATCATACGTTGCCGTTACAATGGGAATGTCCGCAGCGCGAAAAGCGATATGGTCTATCGTTCCGGTTCCAGGTGCCGAGCTCCAGAAGCCCGTTGCGTCGCGAACGTCGATGCAATCGCCGCACGCCGAAACCATTCTTGTAATCGTTTCGGTTTGCCCGCCTGAAATGTAAGACAAATAATCTGCAAGGAATGTGCATGTCTCCTGCGGCTTTTCGGTCAGTATTGTCGCGCCGCGGATGTGTTTGATCGCATGAGATGCAGGAATGTCGCCACCGACCCAAAGATCGCCGGTCTTTACGGCTTGGGTTCCCACGAGCTTCACGATCACGCCATCGGGATCATGTAAACGCAGCACCGGTTCGCCGAATTCCTGTGCTGGTCCTGAGGTAGCAATGTTGAATTGCAAGGCACGTGTCAGCCAGAAGCCAATATTATCAGGGGCAATAGCGAGCGAGACTTCGCTTGGCTGCCCGTAACCAACGCGGCCCGGCGAACCATCTTCCCATACGAGAAAGGTAATCAGAGAGCCTGGATTGCCTGATGCGTCCCCATAAAGGAGATGGAGCTGGGTTGCGTCTTCATAACCGCCCGTGCGCTTTACGAGACGCAAACCGAGGAAGCCGGTATAAAAATCGACATTTGCCTGAACCTTCCGCGTGATCAGGGTGATGTGGTGGATGCCGCCTGTCATGAGTATCTCCGGCCTGTCAATATTCGACTGTTACGGGGTAGCAAGCAGGGACGCAACGCTCGGAAGAGTATTTCCAAAAAACGACACCCACTGCGGGAGGGGCGGTGGGTGCTACTTGTAAAGATCAGCTGGGAGGAGACTGATCTTTAGACCATCCGTGACTTGGGAGGAACGCCCCGGAGGTTAATCGAATTCTATTACTGAGCCGAAGCGGCTTTCCTGGCGACGAAGGAGATATCGCCGCGGGAAATGCCGAGGTCATTCAGTTCACGTGCGGACAGGCGGTTCAGTTCCGTGACAGTATCACGATAGCGGCGCCAGTTATTGTAAGAGCGGATCAGGTTCATTTCACTCACCTTGTAGGTTCTTGTTTGTTTGATCATTTTTCGATTATGCTGCTCATATAGTAGACAGCCTGCCGAACTTGCAGTGACAAGTTTGCATAGCTGCTTTGCAACGAAATGATGGATCACCTCCGTGCGAAACGTCAGGCGCTGAGGGTCGATTGGACATTCTTGCCTGCTGATCAGGCTCGGACTTTCGCCTTGGACGTTCTCGCAGGCGAGCGACGTTGAGCGGAATGGTTTGCAGTTTTTTCCGCCAACACCTTGTCAGCCTTTTTGGCAGCGGCTTCACATTGCTTGCGGAACTTCTCAACCTCTTCTTCTGTCAGATGCTCAATGCCGATAAAGGCGTTCTTAGCCTCGCTGACGCGTACCAATTCGTCGAGTTTTGCCTGAATCGCAACGCCATCGCGGTTTTGGGTGTTCTGGATAAGGAAGACCATGAGAAATGTAATGATGGTCGTGCCCGTATTGATGATCAATTGCCAGGTATCGGAAAAGCCAAAAATTGGGCCGGTCACCCCCCAAACGACAACGATCAAGCAACAGAGTATGAAGGTAAGCGGCTTGCCAGCAGCCAGTGCAACGTCGTTGGCGATCCGCGTAAACAATTTGCCAAACATGGTGTCGTCCTCCTGACAAGCAGCGAGGAGATAACTTGATGCGGCGCGAAATGTTCCATGAAGCGCTGCTAGCTACCAGGGCTGTTGGATCGGGAGACTGTGGGGAAATGGCGCGCCCGAAAGGATTCGAACCTCTGGCGATTCGTAGTCTGGGAACTCTATCGTGCAGCAGTGCGCGCCACCATGCGAAGCAGCCATCGTTTGTTTGGCTCCCTTCGACCATGGATTGTAGACGACTAAGCTCCAATTGAACCCCGGAGGACATAGTGCGTGAATTATAATTCACGCACTGAATTATATTGACAAAGATTTTCTTTTAGGCTTGATTGCTCCCGACAGCATTTCGAGGAGGATTGCTGGACTTCACAACGAATAGTGGCGGCTTGCGAGGCACCACGAAACCAATGGGAGGGGCTTCGGCCTCGAGGAGGACACTTGCGCACTTTTTTAAGCACAACTGCTATGGCAGTCCTGGTCATGGCTTATTCCGCAGCCCCCGCCAAAGCTGCCGAAGAATCGCCGTTTCGCTGCGAGCCAGGCGAAAAATACGTCATGAACGTCATGGTTTCTGGCGTTGAATACTGGTTCCCTGTCTATGAAATGTTCAAGCAGGCGGGAAAGCAGCTCGGTTGCGAAACTGCCTATACCGGAACACCGGAATATGACGTCAACAAGCAGATCGCCAGCTTCGACCAGGCACTTGCGCAGAATCCTGCCGGCATTCTCGTTCACCCGATGAACTCGGATCCATTCATAGAGCCGATCAACCGGGCGATCGGTCAGGGCACGGCAGTTGTTACATTCGCGGCCGATTCGCCGCTTTCCAAGCGAATTTCCTTCATCACGTCCGACAATATACGCGAGGGCACCTATGCTGCCGACGCCATCGCCACGAAGCTCGGAGGCAAGGGCGAATATGCCGTCCTCGAGAATCCCGGGCAGGATAACCACGACAAGCGCGTCACGGCTTTTATCGACCGTATGAAGGCAAAGTGGCCCGACATGAAGCTCGTCGGCAGAGCAGCCTCAAACCAGGATCCGACGAAGGCCTATCAGGGCTTGATGAGTATCGTTCAGGCCAATCCTAATCTCGCGGCCGTCTTCATGCCGGAGGCGAACTCGGCCATCGGCGCCGCCCAGGCCAACAAGGAAAGCGGTGGCAAGATTCTCGTCATGTGTGCGGACGTCAACGCCAACATCCTTGACATGATCAAGGCCGGTGAAGTCTTCGGCTCGATCAACCCCAATCAAGGCATGCAGGGCTACATGGGGTTCATGCTGCTCTGGCTGGCCAAGCATCCGGAACTGATCGATCCCATGAACGACGCCAAGCGTGCAGGATTCAACCCGATGAGCATTCCCTTCGTGGACAACGGGCTTTCCATTGTCACCGCCGAGAATGCGGACGATTTCTTCTGGGACAAATACCTCAAGCGTCGTGGCACCAAAGGCATTGAGGAATAAGCCATTGCAGCCGGCTATCCGGACGGCAAGTCCGGGTAGCCACCTTGCGAAGCCAGTTGGAAGAGTGAGTCATGCGAAATCCGGTTCTGAATATCCGCAACGTCACAAAACATTTCGGTGCAGTGAAGGCGCTGACGAACGTGAGCTTCTCCCTTAGCCGTGGTGAGATTCATGCGCTTTGCGGTGAGAACGGCGCCGGCAAGTCAACGCTGATGAACATCATTGCAGGTGTTCTGCAACCGGATGAGGGAGAGATTGTATTGGAAGGCAAGACGGTGAAGATCGGATCGCCTGCCGCTGCACAATCTCTAGGCCTGGGATTAGTCCACCAGGAAATCGCGCTTTGCCCGGACGCCAGCGTTGCGGAAAACATCTTCATGGCAACCACCAGCCGGCAGCGTTCCCTGCTGATGAACTACCGCAAGCTGGAACGCAAGGCACAAGACGTAATGAACCGGCTCGCGCCAATCGACGTTCGCCGCAAGGTGGGTGATCTGCCAATCTCCAGCCAACAGCTCGTGGAGATCGCCAAGGCCCTGACGCTCGACTGCCGTGTCCTCATTTTCGATGAGCCGACCGCCGCACTGACTGAAGCGGAAACGCGCATACTTTTTGAGATCATCCGCGGTTTGAAGACCAACGGGATATCGATCATTTATATCAGCCACCGCATGGCCGAGATATTCGACCTTTGCGACCGCGTGACTATTCTGCGTGACGGCCACCATGTGTCGACAGAGCCCGTTGCCGATCTTAAACCTGACGACGTTGTACGCCTTATGGTCGGGCGCGAGATCACGCAACTCTATCCACCCAAGCAACCGGCCGGGGAGCGATCACATGAGGTGGTTCTTTCGATTCGCTCCCTTGGCGACGATCACCGTTTTGATTGTGTAAACATCGAGCTTATGAAGGGCGAAATCCTTGGCATCGGTGGTCTCATTGGCTCCGGCCGCACGGAAATCGCGGAAGGGATCTGCGGCTTGCGAGCCATTACGAGCGGCGAAATCCTGGTCCATGGGAAGCCGCAGGCGATAAGAAACTATGCGGACGCGGTGAAGGCCGGCCTCGTGTACCTGTCGGAAGATCGCAAGGGCTCCGGCGTATTCCTGGACCTTTCGATCGCCCAGAATATCTCGGTTCTCAACCTGGACGCGGTTACCGGGCGCCTTGGGTTGATCGACGCCGAGGCAGAAGCAAAGCTGGCCAGCGACTTCGCCAGAAAACTGAATATTCGCATGGGCAGTGTCGATGCACCGGTGTCCTCGCTCAGCGGCGGAAACCAGCAGAAGGTTGCGATTGCCAAACAGCTCGCCGTCCAGCCCAAGGTGATAGTGATGGACGAACCGACGCGTGGCATAGATGTTGGGGCGAAGTCCGAAATCCACACGCTGCTGCGCGAACTCGCCAGCTCTGGAATTGGCATCATCGTCATTTCTTCCGAACTCCCCGAACTGCTCGGGCTGTGTGATCGGGTGATCGTCGTCCGCGAAGGCACGGTGGCTGGTGAACTGGATGCGGAAGCGATGAGTGAAGAAGCGGTTATCCGGCTCGCGTCAGGCGTCAATGCGCAAACTGCACAAAACCGGCTGGCATCAGAACATGCCGCCTGAGAAAAGTATGGGAGACGAGAAAATGCTGGCTGAGACGATGGGGACAAAGGCCGTGCGGGCCCCGTCCTGGGAAAGACTGGGCTCTATGAGGGAGGCAGGGCTGATCGCAATCATTCTCGCACTTTGCATAGCCATGAGCTTTGCATCGCCGCATTTTCTGACACTCGGAAACTTCCGCGCGATGTTGATGAGCTTCTCCGTGGAAGGCATCGTTGTCGTCGGGATGACGATCCTGCTTATTGTCGGCGGCATTGACCTTGCCGTAGGCTCCGTCGTCTGTTTCGCGATGGTCCTGTCGGGCTCGCTGTTCCTCGCGGGGCTCGATCCATGGAGTGCTTCGCTCATCGGCATTCTCGCAAGCGCGCTGATTGGCGCCGTCATGGGCTTTTTCGTCACCGTAGTCGGGCTCAATCACTTCATCACGTCGCTCGCCGGCATGGTCATCGTGCGCGGCCTGTGCCTTATCATCACGAAGGGAACGCCGCTCTCCCTCTTTACCCTGCCTCCCGCGTTCAAGGCAGTCGGGCAGGGCAGTTTCCACGGTCTCCCCTATGTCATCATCATCTTCGTCGCCGTTGTCGTGCTGTTCGACTTCCTGCTCAGGCGTGCAACGGCGCTGCGCAAGGTTTTCTATACGGGCAGTAACGAGAAAGCCGCGCTCTATTCCGGCATCAGGACAAACCATGTGAAATTCTGGGTGACCGTGCTCTGCTCGACGCTGGCGGGTTTTGCCGGCGTTATCTACATGTCGCGTTTTGGCGCTGCTACACCGACGTTCGGTGTCGGGATGGAGCTTAACATTATCGCCGCTGCGGTCATTGGCGGCGCATCGCTCAATGGCGGGTCGGGGACGATACTTGGTGCCATTCTTGGGATAGCATTGCTGTCGGTGGTGACCAGTTCTCTGGTCCTGCTCAATGTATCGGTCTATTGGCAGGACATGATAAAGGGGTGCATCCTGCTTGGTGCCGTCTCAATCGATCATTTTCTGCACAAGCGGAAGGCTTCCTGACATGACGATCGTCAGACTGAACACAAAACCGTCCTCGGCGCCCCGCGAAGAAATCGTTATTGCGCGGCAAATGCATCAGGCCTTGGTGCTGCATTTCCTGGAGGGTCTCACGCAGGCCCAGATCGCCGACCAGCTTGGAGTTTCGCAACCGACTGTGAACCGCCTGATCAAGCGTGGCCGGCAGCTTGGTCTCGTGGAGATCAAGATCAAATCCCCGGTTGAGCCTTTGATTGATCTGGAGGAGCGGTTGCTGGCGCTCGGCGGGATTAATCGGGCTGTTGTCGTACCAACGGTTTCCGACAATCCGCAGACCGCGCTTCAGGCCGTCGGCGAGGCTGCGGCGCGCTTGCTTCTCGATGAGATCGCCGATGGTGACACGATCTGCATCACCGGCGGCAAGGGCGTCAGTGCCGTGGTTGCGGGACTGCACGCACAACGTCCATTCAACGTCGAAGTTGTTCCAGCCACGGGATGCGTTCAGGGCAAGCATTACACCGACGTGAACCATGTTTCGACATCCATGGCGGACAAACTCGGCGGACGCGCCTATCAAATTCACGCGCCGCTCTTTGCCGACAGCGCTGCAGAACGTGCGATGCTGATCAACATGCGCTCGGTGGCCGATGTATTCAAACGGGCACGGGAGGCGAAGGTGGCACTTGTTGGCATCGGGTCGATCCTGACCGACGATTCAAGCTATTATGATTTGCATCCATCCTCCAGTACCGACAGGCAATCGATAGAGCAGTCCGGCGCGAGCTGCGAACTCCTGGCGCATCTGCTCGACGACCGAGGCCAGGTTTGCGGCTACAGCCTCAATGATTCTCTTGTGTCGCTGACGTTGCGGGAATTCGCCTCGATCCCAAGCAAGATCGGTGTTGCGAGCGGACCCAACAAGGCACGGCCAATCCTCAGCATCATGCGTGGCAACCATCTGGATACACTGGTTACAGATGAAGCGACTGGACAGCGTATTCTGGATATTGCGGCGGCTGAAGGAGCCATGGCATGAGCGGTGATCAATTGGTGCGTTCGATAGGCAGGTCAGGCGTGCAAGCCTCTGCGGTCGGGCTCGGAACGTGGGCCATCGGTGGCTGGATGTGGGGCGGGACGGACGAAAAGCAGTCAGTAGCGGCAATTCACGCATCGTTGGACGCGGGCGTCACTCTGATCGATACCGCACCCGCTTACGGGCTGGGGCGATCTGAGGAGATCGTGGGTAAAGCCCTTCAAGGGCGGCGGGACAAAGCGGTCATTGCCACCAAATGCGGTCTCGTCTGGCACACAAAAAAAGGCCGGCACTTTTTTGACCAGAATGAAAAGCCGGTCCATCGCTATCTTGGACGTGATGCTATTTTCCATGAGGTCGATGCCAGCCTGACCAGGCTAGGCACGGATTATATCGATCTTTACATTACCCATTGGCAGGACCCCACGACCCCGATCGAGGAAACCGTTCGGGCACTGGAAGATCTGCGCAGTTCAGGCAAGATACGGGCAATTGGAGCAAGCAATCTCAGCGCGGCCGAACTGGATGCCTACATCACAACCGGTTCTCTCGATGCTATCCAGGAAAAGTTTAGCATGATCGACCGGGAGATCGGGAAGGACCTCCTGCCTATGGCCCGGCAGAACGACGTTTCGACCTTGAGCTATTCGTCCCTGGCGCTGGGACTGCTCTCGGGAACGATCGATCCGGCCCGCACATTTTCCGGCGATGATCAGCGCAAAGACAATCCGCGTTTTTCGGTCAACAACAGGCTGAAGGCGCAAGCGTTCGCTGAAGCAATTCAGCCGGTAGCCAGCAGGCATGATGCCAGCATTGCACAGACGGTCATCGCCTGGACGCTGGCGCAGGAAGGCGTGACGTTTGCGTTGTGCGGTGCGCGTAATCCGGAGCAGGCGCTGGAGAATGCAAAAGCCGGAGCGATCCAGCTCGGCAAAGAAGACCTTTCGGCCATCGACGCGGCCATCGCAGTGAAACTTCCAGATATGGACAGGTAACGGGCTGCATCATGAATCGTGAAGAGATATTCGACGGGCTTCGCCGGAGTCCGAACGTGGACGTGTGTGTCATGGGCGGCGGCATCAACGGTATCAGTGTATTCCGTGAGCTTGCCCTTCAGGGTCTCAACGTACTGCTAGTGGAGAAGAGTGATTATTGTTCCGGTGCCAGTTCCGCCTTGTCTCGGATGGTGCATGGCGGCCTGCGTTATCTTGAAAACGGCGAGTTCAATCTGGTGAGGGAATCGCTTGTCGAGCGCGATCGGCTATTGAGAAATGCGCCGCATCTTATCGCGCCTCTGCCAACCATGGTTCCTGTTTTCGATGTCTTCTCCGGTCTTGCAAATGGCGTAGTTCGCTTCCTTGGCCTCGGCCGCAAACCCAGCCGCCGTGGCGCTATCGCTATCAAGGCAGGGCTGAGCATCTATGATTTTCTGACGCGCAAGCGTGCCCTGATGCCTCGGCATCGATTTCGCGGACGGCGGGGAACACTTGCCAAATGGCCCAAACTCAATCCGGCGATAAAGAGTTCGGCAACCTACTACGATGCATGGGTCAGGCAGCCGGAACGTATCGGAATCGAACTGCTGCAGGACGGGCTGTCCGCGGGACCGGGCGCACGTGCCCTCAACTATGCTGAGCTCCGAAGCAACAGGACCGGGGGTTTTATTGTGCAGGACCTTGTTGGCGGCACGACGACGGCTATCGAACCTGCACTCATCATCAATGCGACGGGCGGCTGGATCGATATCGCCAATGCCCGCCTGTTCTCACCGGAAACTCGGCCGGCGCCGCTGATGGGCGGAACCAAGGGCTCGCACCTGATTATCGACAATGCCGAACTCTCCAAGGCTCTCGATGGCCATATGATCTACTACGAGAATGAGGATGGCCGTGTCTGCATTCTGTTTCCCTATCTCGGCAAGGTTCTGGTTGGTTCCACCGATATTCGGATCGCTGACCCGGCAATTGTTGTCTGCACCCCGGATGAACGGGACTATATCCTGCAATCGCTCGCCTTCGTGTTGCCTGATATTCAAATCCGGCCGGAGGAAATCGTCTATCAATTCTCCGGTGTCAGGCCGCTTCCCGCCAGCAAGGACAAGTTCACCGGGCGTATCCCGCGCGATCATTTTTGCACCTTCATCGAACCTGATGGCGTTCCTGCGGTGCTATGCATGATTGGCGGCAAATGGACGACGTTTCGCTCCTTTGGAGAACTCGCTGCGGACATGGCACTAGGTCGTCTGCAGAGAACCCGCCATCTGACGACGGCAGACCGTCCCATTGGCGGCGGGCACGCTTTCCCGGCGGATACCGGAGACTGGATAGCGCGCACGTCTTCCGCAACGGGCCTTGCGCCAGCACGCATAAGTGAGCTTTTCGAACGATATGGAACAGCCGCCGCCCCGATTGCCGGCTTTATAGCCAGTGGAGCGGACGAACCCGTGCCGGTCGCCGGTTACTCCATCCGCGAGATGCTGTTTCTCATACGCCATGAATGCGTCGAACATCTCGATGATCTCCTGCTGAGACGAACAACGCTCGCTATCAGCGGACAACTGTCGCTCGATATGACGGATGTGGCCCTTGAGCTCATCGCAGATGAAAAGCACTGGTCATCGGCACTCAAGGCTGCCGAACGGTCTCGGTTCCTCGATCTTCTCGCCGTCCGCCATGGCGTCGGCCCTGAAACACTTACAGCACGCAATGAACAAGGAGTACGATATGCGAAACAACCGCAAGGTCCGGATGAACCGACTGTTCGGCAACGGGCGCTGCCTCGACGTGGCGATCGATCACGGCGTGTGCAATGAACCATCTTTCCTGGATGGTCTTGAGGATATGGAAGGTGTGGTCGGGACGCTGGTTGCCGCGGCTCCGGATGCGATCCAGATGAACTATGGCCAGGCCGATCTTCTCCAGAACGTGGCAGGCAAGGAAAAGCCGGCTCTCGTCATGCGCATCGACATGGGCAACCCCTATAACCCCGTCCGCCATCGCGACATGTGGGCTGTTCTGCAAAATCAGGCCGAGCCGCTGGTCGGTGCCATCGAACTCGACGCTGCCTGCGTGGTGGTGAACCTGTTTATGCTGCCGGATGAGCCTGACCTGTTCCGTCAGTGCATCGAGAACATCTCGCGTGTGCGTGCCGATTGCGAAAAATATGGCATGCCGTTGATGATTGAGCCGCTCGTCATGCAGCCGGTTACCGAACGCGGAGGCTATATGGTAGATGGCGACGCGGACAAGGTAGTCACGCTGACCCGGCTTGCCCGCGAGATGGGCGCCGATATCGTCAAGGCGGATCCTACCACAAATGCGGAGGATTTTCACCGGGTAGTCGAAGCAGCGCGGTGCCCGGTACTGGTGCGGGGCGGCGGAAAGGAAGATTTGCGCGCCGTCTTCGATAAATCGGCAGCCTTGATGCGGCAGGGCGCGATGGGAATGGTTTACGGCCGCAACATCTACCAGCACTCCAACCCGGGTGCCGTGGTGCGTGGACTCATGGCAATCATCCATGACGATGCCAGTGGCGAGGACGCCTACGCGCGCTATCAGCAAGGCTGAGAATGAATAAGGACCTCAGGAGGGGTTCGGAATGGGAAAATATCTTCTGGGGCTGGATGCCGGCAATACAATCATCAAGGCGGTGATCTTCGACCGGCAGGGCAACGAGATTGCCTCCGTTGCCGAGGAGGGACATAGCAGCATGCCGTGTCCAGGACATGTCGAGCGTGGGCTTGGTGAACTCTGGACAAATGCAAAACTGGTAATTCGGACATGTATCGAACAGGCGGGCATCGAGCCGGGGGAAATCGCAGCCATCGGGTGCGCGGGCCATGGCAACGGGCTCTATGCGCTTGACCGGCAGGCGCAGCCGCTGCTCGCCATCCAGTCGCTCGATACAAGGGCAGCCGGTCTTGTCGAGGAATGGCAGGCCGAGGGCGTCGGCGATCGTACATATCCCATCGGCCTGCAACGCCCTTGGCCCTCCCAGACACCAACATTGCTCGCCTGGATCAAACGCCATCGGCCGGAAACATTCGGTAGGATCGGTACGGTCTTCCTCTGCAAGGACTTTATCGTAAATCAGCTCACCGGTCAGCGCGTCAGCGAAGTTTCCGACATGGCGGGTTGCGGGCTGCTGAATGTCACTGAGCGCCGCTATGATCGTGACCTGATGGCCGCCTTCGGGCTCGGTGACTGTATGGATATGCTGCCGCCACTGATCGAAAGTGCTGACATAGCCGGAAGGGTGACGGAAGCGGCGGCGGCAGAGACAGGTCTCGCCGTGGGCACACCGGTCATAGGCGGGTTCTTCGACGTCGTCGCTTCGGCAATTGGCTCGGGCGTCACACGCACGGGGGCGGCGTCGATCATTGCCGGGACCTGGAGCATCAATCAGGTGATCATCGACCAGCCCCGATTGGAGGGGCCGGTCTTCATGTCATCGACCTTTGATCGCGATCGTTACATGGCGATCGAGTCCAGCGCTACATCTGCCGCCAATCTCGAATGGTTCGTGCGCGAATTCTTTCCAGGAACGCAGCCGGATGGACGCTCGCCGTTCGACGTGTGTTGCGAACTTGCCTCCTCGGTGCAGCCAGCGATCAATGATCCAATCTATCATCCGTTTCTCTATGGTGCGCAGCAGGACGGCAATGCGCGAGCCGCATTCTATGGAATTGCCGGCTGGCACACCAAGGGCCATTTGATCCATGCTCTGCTGGAAGGCGTTGCGTTCGGCCATCGCCAGCATATCGAAACCCTGCGGGCCGCAGGCGCCGGGTTCGACGAAGCAGTGCTTTCGGGAGGTGGTTCGCGCAGCCTGCTCTGGCCGCAGATTTTCGCGGATGTGCTGGGAGTACCCGTCACGGTTGCCCGCTCGAGTCAAACGGGCGCCCTAGGAGCGGCGATCGCCGCAGGAACTGCCGTCGGCATGTTTGCCGATTTCGAGGCTGGCGCCGCGGCAATGGTTTCAACTGACCGCCACTACAGGCCGGACGCAACGCGCTCGGCCCACTATGACTACCGCTACCGGCTCTACCTGGATATCGCCGATGCAATGGCGCCGATCTGGCGGCGCATGGCAGGAAGCGGAGCGTCCGCAACGGAGGTGGCAGCGTGAACCCGCATGCCCATGAAGCCGCGCTCGACGAGGGCGTCTATGACTTCATCATCATAGGGGCGGGATCGGCGGGCTGCGTCCTTGCCAACCGGCTGTCGGCGAACCCAAAAAATCGCGTACTCCTGCTCGAGGCTGGAGGCAGCGATCGCTACCACTGGATTCATGTGCCGATCGGTTATCTCTTCTGCATGGGTAACCCCCGCACCGACTGGATGATGAAGACGGCGGTGGAATCGGGCCTCAACGGCCGCTCCTTGCCCTATCCCCGCGGCAAGGTCCTCGGCGGATGTTCTTCGATCAACGGAATGATCTACATGCGTGGGCAAGCCGCCGATTACGACAATTGGCGGCAGGCAGGTAATACCGGCTGGGGCTGGGATGATGTCCTGCCGTATTTTCTGAAATCCGAAGACAATTATCGCGGGCGCACTTCCATGCATGGTGCGGGCGGGGAGTGGCGCGTGGAGCGGCAGCGACTTTCGTGGCCCATCCTCGATGCTTTTCGGGATGCCGCGGAAGAACTAGGCATTCCCAAGACCGATGATTTTAATGCGGGTGACAATGAGGGCTCGGGCTATTTCGAGGTGAATCAACGCGGCGGGTTCCGCTGGAATACGACCAAGGCGTTTCTGCGCCCGGCTCTCAAGCGGCACAACCTTCGCGTTGTCACCGGAGCCGAGGTTGAACGCCTAGAGTTCGATGGCAAGCGCGCGGCACGTGTCCGCTATGGCCTTCGGGGCAAAGCCCGCGTTGCAGCTGCCGCGGGAGAAATCATCCTTTCGGCAGGAGCAATCAACTCGCCCAAAATCCTCGAACTTTCGGGGATTGGCGACCCCGCAATCCTATCTCGCGCAGAAATCGAACCACTTCATCAACTTCACGGCGTCGGTGGCAACCTTCAGGACCACCTGCAAATTCGCACGGTGTTCCGCGTCGAAGGTGCGAAGACGCTGAACCAGCTCTACCACAATCTTATTTCGCGCGCCGGGATGGGATTGGAGTATCTTTTCCGCCAATCCGGACCACTTTCGATGGCACCGAGCCAGCTCGGCATTTTTGCGAAGAGCGATCCGGCATTGATGACACCCGATCTTGAATATCACGTCCAGCCGCTCAGCACCGATCGCCTTGGCGAGCCCTTGCACCACTACCCTGCCGTCACTGTTTCGGTTTGCAATCTGCGTCCGGAAAGCCGGGGGACCGTGCATATTTCCGGGCCGGAGACGAGTGTTGCGCCGGACATCCGGCCGAATTACCTCTCGACGATCGGCGACAGACTGCTTGCCGCCAGGTCCATCCGTCACGCCCGCAATCTCATGGCGGCAAAGGCCGTCATGAAGTACCGGCCGGAAGAGATGCTTCCCGGCCGTAGATATCAGAGCGATGAGGAACTGATCCAGCGTGCAGGCGACATCGCAACAACGATCTTTCATCCGGTCGGAACCTGCAGAATGGGCAACGACAATCTAGCTGTGGTCGATAATAGCCTTAAGGTCCGCGGGCTGGAAAAACTACGTGTAGTGGATGCTTCAATAATGCCAGCCATAGTCTCAGGGAATACAAACTCCCCCGTCATCATGATCGCGGAAAAAGCTGCCGATCTCATTCTTCAGGGTAACTGACAACATTACCTAGTCGCAATGAAAGACTTCGGCTGGCGGACGGACACGGTGGTTTCTCCAATATCGAGCGCGAGTGCGAGTTCGATCTTCTGCTCTGGAAATGACCGATCCGCGCCGACAACGTGAAACTCAAGCGCTCCTATGAAGCGGCCGCCGCCGAAGACGGTACCCGGGTTCCCGTCCATCGTCTCTGGCCACGAGGCGTTTCGAAGAAAGATGCGGCGCTGACTCTGGGGATGAAAGAGATCGCATCCAGCACGAGCTCCGCAAATGGTACGGTCATGATCCTGATCGCTGGAACGAGATTCGCAAACAACGCCACGCAAGTTCGCTTCCTGCGTAAGATACTGAGAAACAGTCGGACGGCCTCTTCTCGGCTGAAAATTTTAGCACTTCATAGTTTGTCGCCCAAGCGGTTCATTGCGCCGGGCCATTTCACGCAACACGGCATCGTCCGTTTTTGCTGATGCGAGTTCTTAAATCCCTGAACCGTCCAGCTGCTCGGCGTCTTCGCCTTCCCAGGGTGTGGGCATAGAAGTACGATTAAGATCGGCCGAGGGCATCGGCATCCAGCACTTCAATTCTGGCTCGGCATATTCGACGACCCTACCCGGTGAGGAATCAGAGGCGCGCCAGCCTTCGGCACCGAATTGGTCACCATTCGACCAATAGGCGAGGTCGACTTCTGCCTGCCCCCGTTCGGACGAACGAATCGTTACGAGGATTCGACTACCGTCTTTCGGCGCGCTCGCCATGTGGCGCCAGCGGTCTGGCTCATCCATCGTTTTTTCCTCTTGACTTGCTGCGGGTTGCAAGTGTCGCCTCGCCATTGAAAACGGTCAACTCAAACTTTTTCACAGGGCGATGCCAGATCCTAAGCGAGCTCGCATCAATACTTGCTTGTCCGACATCGTTAGAAGACAATGAGTTTGGCTTCCGCTGCGTGTATTTGAGCTCAACCGTCTTCGAGCCGCCTGATCACCACATATAGCTCACGAATGTCTTTCGATGAGTTCGCTCAAAAGCCGGCCGGTTACGGTCTCGTGGCGGCCGAGGTCGCGGACGCTGCTCATATGATTAGCCTTTACGATTGTTTCCCTGGAAACGTTCAATCCCTGTCGCTGTAAAGAGGCCGTGAAGGCATCCGCCTGCTGATGAAACGGTGGTGTTTCATCGCTGCCCACGGCAACAACCAAGTTTGTGTGTATGTCATGAGAATGCGACAAAGGCGAGAAGGCGGCGACTTCGTGGTCGGTAAGGCCGATTTCCGCCTGAAGAAAAGATTGCTGCAGTGGTTTCAGATCGTAGATACCGCCAAGCAGCAGGGCCGCCGCAATGCCAGAACTCTCGGCCTGCTTTTGGAACAGAAAGCTTGCGAGGTGTGCGCCAGCGGAATGGCCGCTTATAGTCAACCGCGATGCATCGCCCCCGTATCGCGAGATATGGTCGCGCACCCACTGCCTGGCTCGCCGAACCTGATCGACCAGCACGTCTAACCTTACATGCGGCATCAATGCGTAGTCTAGGATGACGGCAACGGCACCCGCGCGGGTGATGGTATCGGCGACGTAGGAATAGTCTCGCTTGGAAAACATCCGCCAGTAGCCACCGTGGATGAACATATGTACCGGCCGAGCTTGCCGAGGTCCTTCCGGAAAGAAGATGTCCAGGGTTTCGCTTTCGTTGCTTCCGTAGGCGATATCTGCCAGCATCGGCAGTGTATGGCGGGTGGCAGAACTTGCGGCGACGATCTCTGCGACGATCGTGTCGAAGTCCTCCACATGAGCGCGGATGCGAAACGGGTCGGTTTCCAATGATCGTTCCACCGCTCTAAAAACTCGCTGCAATATATTTGGCTTCCATGAATTCAGCAATGCCGTGGTGTTGACCGCCCTCGCGGCCAAGCCCACTTTGCTTGACGCCGCCGAACGGTGCGGCTGGGTCAGATACCAACCCCCGGTTCAAGGCGATCATGCCGGCTTCAAGGCGGGACGAAACACGTAACCCCCGGGCAATGTCTCGGGTGTAGACGTATGCTGCAAGTCCGTATTCGGTATCGTTAGCCTGAATTATTGCCTCTTTCTCCGTTTCAAAACGGTAGAGAGGCGCGACGGGGCCGAAGATCTCTTCATGGGCCATTTGCGCGTCGGCCGGAACGTCCGCGAGCACCGTTGGCGGGTAGAAGAAACCGGTGCGTATGGGCGTCTCCCCGCCGCAGAGGACGCGCGCCCCTCTGCCCTTTGCGTCATTGACCAGTCGGTCGATCTTCTCCACCGCCTTTTGCGTAATCATTGGACCACATTCGGTCAGCGGATCGATCCCTGCGCCGACATTGAGCGCTTCCATCCGCTTTGTGAGCGCCTCTGCAAATGCGTTGTAGATGCCGGACTGGACATAAAGTCGGTTCGCTGCGGTACATGCCTCGCCGGCATTGCGCATCTTCGCGACCATCGCGCCATCGATTGCAGCGTCCAGGTCGGCGTCGTCAAACACAATGAACGGTGCGTTGCCACCGAGTTCCATCGAGCAAGAGACGACGTGCTTGGCCGCTTCTGCAAGGAGGAGACGTCCGACACCAGTCGACCCTGTAAATGAGAGTTTCCTTACGCGCGGATCCGCAAGAACCGCAGCACCAAATGGGGACGGCTCGCTAGTCGTCAGGACGTTGATGACACCTGGCGGAACGCCGGCTTCGTCGTAAATGGAAGCGAGCGCGTAGGCCGTCAGGGGCGTCTCGCTGGCGGGCTTCAGGATCACAGTGCAACCCGCCGCCAATGCTGGCGCGATCTTGCGTGTTGCCATCGCTGCGGGAAAATTCCACGGAGTGATCAACAGGCATATGCCTATTGGTTGATAATCCACGATGATCCGGTTCGCACCGGATGGCGCGATACCGAACTCGCCAGTGATGCGCACGGCCTCCTCGGCATTCCAGCGAAAGAATTCGGCCGCGTAGGAAACTTCACTGCGCGCATCACGTAGAGCCTTGCCATTCTCCATGGAAATCAGGGTCGCCAGTTTCTCGGCGCGCTCTGTCATCAGTTCAAAACAGCGACGCAGGATCTCGGATCGTTTTCGGGGCGAAGTCGCGCTCCACGCCGGGGCGGCAGCGGACGCCGCATCGACGCTTGCGCGAGCATCCTCGACGGTGGCGTCGGGAACCGTTGCAAGGACGGTTCCGGTGGAAGGATCGATAACGTCGATCTCACGTCCATTCTGCGCAGGTCGCCAAGCTCCATCGATATAAAGGCCGCGAGCGGCAGCCTGAATGTTTGGCAGTTGGCGATCGGGCTGAGGCATCTGTTGTGCAGGGGTCATTTCAATCCTCGGGGTTTAGACTGCTGAAGCGGCTAAGTCGCCGTCGTAGGCTGCTTGAATGAGACGCTTCATCGCATCGAGATCAAACGATCTCGGATTATTTTTGATCAATCTGTCGATGCCAAGCGCCTGCTCTGCGGTCCACTCAAGCTTGTCGGCGGACAGCCCGAGTTCCGCGAGCGTTCCAGTAATGCCGATAGCGGCAAAGAGCCTGCGGATCTCTTCAATTGCGGCCTTTGCCATTCTTTCGGTAGCCTCCTCCCATGGCCCGAGGCCAAGGGCAGAACCGATCTGCGCCATTTCAGCCGCTGAGACGGATCGGTTGTAGTTCATCACATAGGGCATCATAGTCGCGACACCGAGCCCATGGGCGGTATGGGTCAAGGCGCCCGCCGGGTATTGAATGGCGTGGGCAGCTGCGGTCCCTGCGGTGCCAAATGCACAGCCTGCCGCTAATGCTCCCATCATCACATCGGCTCTGGCATTTTCGTCAGAGCCGTCCCTGTAAGCCGCTTCCAGACTGCGGCCGAGAAGGGTGATGGCGAGCAAAGCGAAATGATCCGTCAGTGCGCTCTTGCCGATGAAGACGTGGTTTTGCGCCAAGTCGGGATCGGCACCGCGTCGTTTCGCAGTGAAGGCCTCGATCGCATGTGTGAGGGCATCGGCGCCAGCGATGGCGGTCAGTCCCGGTGGACACGACATTGTAAGCTCCGGATCGCAGATGGCCGCTGCTGCAATCAGATACGGACTGGATATGCCGACCTTCAGCGTCCTGTCGGGGTCGGAGATCACCGCGACCGGTGTGACTTCAGAGCCGGTTCCCGCCGTCGTCGGAACGGCGATGACTGGTAGCGTCGAGCCCGGAACCTTGAACTCCCCGTAATAGTCCTGAAGGCTGCCGCCGTGGCTTAAAAGAAGCGCGGCACATTTTGCCATGTCCAGGCAACTCCCGCCGCCAATGCCGATCACCATATCTGGCGCGAAAGATTGCGCTTCCTCCACGCAAACGGCGACAGAATCGCGCGGAACGTCCGGAAGGACCCGGTCGTGCACCATGATTTCAATTGACGCATTCCTTAGGGCGGCCAAGATCTCGCTGAACACCGGGGTTCCTGCGAACCGCTCATCCGTGCATATCAGCGCCCGCCTGCCAAGTCGCGCAGCGACGGTGGGCAAAGCGTGGCGCTGTCCCTTGCCGAACAGGATTTCTTTTGGAAGCCGGATGGCGGCAAAGAGGGTCATCGTCAATGTCCTTTGGCAGAGAATTTATCGAAAGATTAGGCGCGAAATTGTCTCCCACGCGGGTCTGAATTGCATCGACCTTCTCGCGTTGTGCGACGGCTTGGTCTCCAGCATTGGGCGATTTGAACCAGCGGTGAATCCCAGGTCCGCAACACGCAGATACGCTGGATCCGATCTCGCTCAACACACAATGAGTCGTTGCTTACAAAGGTGTGTCCTCCCGAAACTTTGAGGGGCAATAAACCCATATTTTCCACCGCAAAGGCTCCCGATATAAAATCCTATAGGATATAGTATTGCACATCGTTCAGCATCGTGTTAGCAACTGGTCATGTCAAGAGGCAAAAAATGCAAAACCGAAATTCAATAAATCTAACCGATGCGCCAGATCCGAGTGGGTTTATTCAGCGTGCCAACAGCCTATCGGGTAGCGTTTACGACGCTATCTTCGCCCAGTTGATGTCCTTGAAAATAGCGCCTGGGTCGCGCATTACAGTCGACAATCTTGTTAGAGAGTTGAATGTTTCGCAAACACCGATCCGGGAAGCGCTTGGCCGCCTCGAAGGTGAGGGATTGGTCGTAAAGACCCATTTGATTGGATACAGCGCGGCGCCACAAATCGCCAGGCGGCGGTTTGACGAGCTCTACCAACTCCGCCTTCTCCTTGAACCGGACAGTGCTGCGCGGGCCGCCGCCGCGATGGATGAGGAAAAGCTTGCTGCTCTTCAGACGGCCGCGGGTATGATGGGACGTCGCGAAGACACCGACGAGCGGCTTCGCTACTCCACGTTCGCAAGGCAAGACGCTTTATTCCATGACAAGATTATGGAAATTGCCGGAAACGAGCTCATCCGGGAGACGCTCAACCACCAGCACACGCACTTCCATATCTTCCGCTTGATGTTTCATTCCCGCGTGACAGAGGAAGCGCTGGACGAACACGAAGCCTTGCTCGCCGCATTCGCGGCAGGTAACGCCGCCGGTGCCGAGAGCGCGATGCGGATCCACCTCGAGCGTTCGCGTGACCGGCTGCTACCGGCATTCGAGTAAGGACCGGAAGATGTCCAGTGTCTTAAGCATCGAAAGAGAGGGGGAGAGGGTTGTGGCGCAAAAAGCCGATCCCCTTCGCCACTCTCTCCTGCGCGCCGAGGGTGTCTCCAAACAATACGGACCGGTCACGGTGTTGTCCGACGTTACGCTCGATATCTTGCCGGGCGAGATCCATGCCATCATCGGCGAAAACGGAGCGGGCAAATCGACGTTCATGCGGCTTTTGTCAGGCTATATCGAGCCGACCGCCGGAACACTGGCGCTTAATGGCCAGCATGTTCGGTTTGCCAAGCCGGAGCAGGCTCAAGATGCCGGCATTGCTCTTGTCCACCAAGAAATTTTGCTGGCCGAAGCGCTGACTGTTGCGGAAAATCTGTTTCTTGGCCGCGAGTTGACGCGAAATGGCGTCGTAGATGACCGGACGATGCGGCGTCTTGCGACGGAAAAACTTGCCGAACTCGGTTGTCTGGTGTCACCGAACGCACTCGTGCGAAACATCGCGCCGGCGGATCGACAACTTGTCCAGATTGCACGCGCGCTTCTGGACGACTACAGGATCGTCATCTTCGACGAGCCGACCGCTGTCCTCACGGGGGAAGAGGTCGAAAGACTGCTTGCCATTATTCTGCAGCTGAAGGAACAGGGCGCAGCAGTCCTATACATCAGCCATCGTCTCGATGAGGTGCAGCGGCTGGCCGACAAGGTGACGGTTCTGCGTGACGGCAAAAAGATTGGGACCTATCCCGGCCGAACTCTCAGCCAGATGGATATGGCGCGCCTTATGGTCGGCCGAGATCTCGCTGCCCTCTATCCAGAAAAGCGCACCAAAGCCGCTGGCGAGGCGATGTTAACGGTGCGTGACCTTTCTGTTCCAGGGTTCGCCAAAAACATCTCGTTCCAGGCTCACAAATCAGAGATTCTCGGTTTCGCCGGAATGATCGGCGCTGGCCGCACCGAGCTCTTCGAGGGCATCATGGGGCTGCGTCCGGCAATCGGCACCGTCGAACTTGAAGGCAAGCCGATCAATATCCGTTCGCCTCGTGCGGTGCTCGATGCCGGTATTGGTTACCTCACGGAGGACCGCAAGGGGAAAGGTCTTTTGCTTCACGAACGGCTGGCGCCCAATCTGACGCTTTCGGCACTAACCCGCTTTCACCCGGGCATTTTCCTGCGGCGATCGCGTGAGCAGGATGCCTTGAGGGCCGCGGTCGAACAGTATGACATCCGGCTTAAGAGCTTCGGAGTGAAGGCCGGACAGCTTTCCGGCGGCAACCAGCAGAAACTGCTGCTTGCCAAGGTCCTGCTCATCACTCCATCCGTCGTTGTCATCGACGAACCGACGCGGGGTATTGATATCGCCAACAAGGCCCAGATCTACGCCTTCATTCAAAGCCTAGTGGCTGAAGGGAAGGCGTGCATCGTCATCTCCTCGGAAATGCAGGAGTTGATCGGTATCTGCGATCGGATCCTGGTGATGCGGGAAGGGCGCCTAAGAGGAGAGGTCTCGGGCGACGCTATGACGGAACATAATGTAGCGCTTCTGGCGACAAGCGACGCCGCGGCCGACGGCAACGTGGGAGGAAGAAAATGACAATTATAGCGAGTTCGACGGCGATCCGGCCTGAACGGGAATGGAATATCGGCTGGACAGATGTGGGCCCCTTTGTCGCTCTCGTCGTGCTGATGCTGATCGGGTTTCTGATCAATCCGGATTTTCTCTCGGCAATAAACCTCGGCAACGTTGTCACGCGAAGCGCTTTCATTGCTATTATCGCTGTTGGGGCGACATTCGTGATCTCATCTGGAGGATTGGATCTTTCGGTCGGATCGATGGCCGCCTTCATTACCGGGATAACCATCCTGTTCATGAACAGGATGGCACCGGAATGGGGCGTATTGGCAATCCCGGCCGGAATGACGGTGGCAATTGTCGTCGGCCTTCTTTGTGGCCTGATGAACGGCCTGATAGTTACAATCGGCAAGATCGAGCCATTCATTGCTACGCTCGGCACGATGGGCATCTTCAGGGCGCTGATCACCTACTTGTCCGACGGGGGCTCAATCCCTATCGATCGCAGCCTTCGCGACGCCTATCGCCCCGTTTACTTTGGCACGTTTGCAGGGATACCGCTGCCGATCATCATCTCGGTGGCAGTCGCCGCAGTCGCCTCCTTCATTCTTTACAAGATGAAGTACGGAAGAAAATGCGCGGCTGTAGGGGCTAACGAGGATGTCGCGCGCTACTCAGGCATTTCGATAATCAAGACACGCACTATCGCATACGCCATTCAGGGCACATGCGTCGCTGTCGCCGCAATATGCTATGTGCCTCGCCTCGGCGCGGCAACGCCGACCACGGGGGTACTTTGGGAGCTGCAGGTTATCACCGCGGTTGTTATCGGCGGAACGGCTCTCCGTGGAGGCAAGGGCCATGTTTGGGGGACGGTCGCTGGCGCCGTCATCCTGGAGCTCATTGCCAACTTGATGGTGTTGTCCGACTTCGTCTCGGAATATCTCGTGGCGGGTGTCCAAGGGGTCATCATCATCATCGCCATGCTTATCCAACGGTTTTCGAAATAATCCGCGTCTGGACCGCGCGGGTTCCTAATTGTTGAGTCCAAATTTCTGGGAGGAAAGAATGTCTACTACGAAATGGATTGCGGCTGCCGCCGTGGGTGCACTACTGATCGCTGGCCAGGCGCTGGCTGCCGACAAGAAGGTTGTTGCGGTATCGATACCAGCAGCCGACCACGGCTGGACGGCCGGCATCGTCTATCATGCACAGGCTGCCGCCAAGGAAATCAACGCCGCCTTTCCGAATGTTGAAGTCATCGTGAAGACTTCACCATCAGCGTCGGCTCAGGTGAGCGCCTTGGAGGATCTCTCGGCAGGGCGTAAGCTCGACGCGCTGGTGATTTTGCCATATACCTCTGAGGAACTGACGACGCCCGTCAAGGCTGTCAAGGACGCGGGCACTTTCATCACCGTCGTCGACCGAGGTTTGAATGACTCGTCAATCCAGGACCTGTACCTTGCCGGTGACAACATCGCCGTGGGACGAAACACCGCAAAGTTCCTGATCGACAGACTTGAAGGTAAGGGCAATCTCGTCGTCCTGCGTGGTATCCCTACCGTCATCGATGACGAACGCATCAAGGGCTTCCAAGATGCGATCCAAGGCACCGATCTGAAGGTATTGGATATACAGTATGCAAACTGGAACAGCGATGAAGCCTTCAAATTAATGCAGGACTATCTCGCAAAGTATCCACAGATTGATGCGGTGTGGGCCAATGACGACGACATGCTTCTTGGCGTGCTCGAAGCCGTGAAACAATCGGGGCGCAAGGATATCAAACTGGCGCTCGGGGGTAACGGCATGAAGGACATCGTCAAGAAGGTCATCGACGGCGATGCCATGACACCCGTAGAAACACCTTATCCACCGGCCATGATCAAGACGGCAATCTACATGACTGTCGCCAACATCGTCGGCCAGGCGCCTGTGCGCGGAACGGTAAAACTCGATGCGCCGCTGATCACCCAGGAGAACGCGAAGGAGTATTACTTTCCGGATTCACCGTTCTGAACATTTCACTAACGAGGCGGCGCACGCCGCCTCAACCCATCCAAGAGGAGCAAATCATGCCAGGCAAGAAGATACTGATGCTGACCGGTGAGTTCACCGAGGAATATGAAATTTTCGTCTATCAGCAGGCGATGGAAGCTGTCGGACACACGGTGCATGTAATCTGCCCCGACAAGAAAGCTGGCGACCTGATCAAGACATCACTGCACGATTTCGAAGGAGATCAGACCTATACCGAAAAGCTCGGTCACCTCTTCACTATCAACAAGACTTTCTCGGAGGCCGAGGCGCAGCTTGACCAATACCATGCCGTCTACGCTGCAGGCGGGCGCGGCCCTGAATATATCCGGACCGACAAGCGCGTGCAGGCGATCGTCCGGCACTTTCATGATAAGCAGAAACCAATCTTTACGATTTGCCACGGCGTGCAGATTCTTATTGCGGTCGATGGCGTCGTACGCGGTAAAAAAGTAGGCGCGCTGGGCGCTTGCGAGCCGGAGGTAACGCTTGCAGGCGGCACTTACGTCGATCTGTCGCCGACAGAAGCCTATGTTGATGGCACGATGGTGTCCGCCAAGGGTTGGACCGCACTGGCAGCCTTTATCAGGGAATGCCTCAAAGTGCTGGGAACGGAAATCCACCACAGCGAAGACATTGCGAAAGCTGCGTGACAGCTTGCTGGAATTCACAAGGAACAGCGGATGGCCATCCAAAATGGGAGGCCATCCGGCCCCTTGTTTGACACTGTTTTGAACAGCTAGGGTTTTTCCATTAGTATTCGACAAGGCTTATTGCCTCACTC
>NZ_JBFUMG010000023.1:0-23011 GCF_054049495.1 Phyllobacterium sp. P5_D12
GTTGTTGATGCGCTCGACAATCGCCACGGGATCGAGGATCGCTTCGCCGAACACCTGCACCGTTCCTGCAGTCACGATCACGACGATGATGGCGAACACGATGAAATTTACCGGAAGTCCAAGGAAATTGCCGACCTTCATGGCCCTTTCGTCCCGCGAGAACCGCGAAAAGTCACCGAAGTTAAGCAGCAGAGCCGCGAAATACGCCACGATCAGCATCGACGCATTCGCCATGTGGGTCAGCGATGAGCCCTCGGCTGGAGGGGCAAGCTGCAGCGAAAGACTGGAAAAACCGGTTTGTGAAAGGATCCAGAGTGCGAGCGCGAACATCACCACATAGACGACGGGCCCGCAGAAATCGATGAATTTGCGGATCGATTCCATACCGCGCAGAAAGATCAGAAGCTGGAATATCCACATGAACAGGAAGCTCATCCAACCGAGTGTTGATAGGCCGAATATGTCGTTGTGCGTATAATCCGCCGCCGCGGGATAAAGCGTTATCGCCAATGCCTGCACGGCCTTGGAAGCAAAATAGGTTTGCACGCCGTACCAGACGATCCCGACGATGCCGCGCAAAACGGCAGCAAGATTTGCACCCATGACACCAAAGGACATGCGCGCGGCGACCGGGAACGGAATTCCGTATTTCAGCGATGGCCGACCTATGAGGTTCATCAGGAAATAGACCGCTGTAATGCCGACAATCATCGAAATGAGTACCTCCCAGCCGGTCAATCCGAGGAAGAACAGGCTGGCGGCAAACGTGTAACCACCAACGGAGTGGACGTCCGACATCCACATCGCGAACAGGCTGAAGGCGCCCCAGGTGCGCCCTTCCGGTGCTGTGGGTGCCAGATCCTGGCTGTAGAGCTGCGGGTGAGCGCCTGTGATGACGAGGGTGGGGGGTGTCGCATGCGGATTGCTGGCCATGGAAATCGCTTCCTTCGTCTGATGAACAAGAACGAATGATTCAACGCAAGTTCTGTGCCAGTTGAAAGCGCTGTCGGTGAGCCGGCAAAGAGGTCAAAAGTGCTGTCCTTGTGCCTGCGAATTCAGCATGTTGCTGTTTTGATGACTTAGAGCGAGCTTCGACCATATTGAATCGTTCTGCCGGTGGGAATTTGGTTCAAGGTCGAGGGGTTTGGCGAGGCCGATGCCCTTCCATCGGACGAAGTCGAAGCCCGAAGGATTTGGAGCAAATTCACCCGGCCCTCCGGGTTTCCGGCTGGCGGCCACCCACTTTGTCAGGCGGCTTCGTCCGATGGATAAACATCGGCCTAGCCACCTTCCGCGTGGATTGTCTCGCCATCCGCGAAACAGAACTGGTTCAATATGGTCGAAGCTCGCTCTAATCTTGACCCACCCACTCAACATGCGGCCTTTCGCACTCTTGCAATCAGCCCCATGCTGACTAGGTTCCACGCCAAGAAGTGGAGTTGGTGGATATGGCAATTTCTGGTGAGACGTTGAAAGCGGTCACAAAGCCGGAAGACCATCCGCGCATCGAAACAGCGAAGGTCGGCGTTCTCCTCGTCAATCTGGGCACGCCGGACGGCACCGACAAGACATCGATGCGGCGCTATCTGAAGGAATTTCTTTCGGACAAGCGCGTCATCGAGTGGCCTCGTGCCATCTGGCTGCCGGTGCTCTACGGCATCGTGCTCAACACCCGTCCGAAAAAATCCGGCGCACTCTACGACAAGATCTGGAACCGGGAGCGCAACGAATCCCCCTTGCGCACCTACACCCGCTCGCAGGGTGAAAAGCTCGGCGCGGCGCTTGCCTCGCATTCTGAGATCATCGTCGATTGGGGTATGCGCTATGGCCAGCCTTCGATCGAGCAGGCGCTGGAGCGGCTCGACAAGCAGGGCTGCAAGCGCATCCTGATGTTTCCGCTCTATCCGCAATATTCGGCAACGACGACCGCAACGGTCAACGACAAGTTTTTCGAGGCGCTGATCAAGATGCGCTTCATGCCCGCAACACGCACGGTCCCCTCCTATCAGGACGAAGCCGTCTATATCGATGCCCTCGCTACCTCCATCGAAAAGCACTACGCGACGCTTGATTTCGAACCGGAGGTGCTGATCGCCTCCTATCACGGCATTCCGCAGAGCTATTTCAAGCGCGGCGATCCCTACCCCTGCCATTGCTGGAAGACGACGCGGCTACTGCGCGAGCGGCTCGGCTGGAGCGAGGACAAGCTGATCACCTGTTTCCAGTCGCGTTTCGGCCCGGAAGAATGGATGCAGCCCTACGCGGACAAGACATTGGAGAAACTCGCCAAGGAAGGCGTCAAATCCGTGGCCGTCTTCAACCCGGGTTTCGTTTCGGATTGTCTTGAAACGCTCGAGGAAATCGCGGTCGCAGGCGCCGAAATCTTCCATCACAATGGCGGCGTCAACTTCACCCATATCCCCTGCCTAAACGATAGTGACGAAGGCATGAAGGTCATCGAGACGCTTGTCCGCCGGGAATTGCAGGGCTGGGTCCAACTTTAAAACATACCTCCCGCAAACCCTCGCGAGAATCACAACTATCGTCTATCGTGCACCCGCCGGCGAGTTGTGATTATTGACGCTGCCCATAAGGTCAGCCAGGGGAGGCCATAGATGAGCGGTTTTGACTTCACGATACCAGTACTTGTCGTTCTTGTGCTTGTGGTTCTGTTTGCGGGCGTCAAGACTGTGCCACAAGGCTACAACTATACGATCGAACGCTTCGGCAAATACACGCGCACCCTTGCTCCCGGCCTCAATCTCATCGTGCCATTCTTCGACCGCATCGGCGCCRAGCTCAACATGATGGAGCAGGTGCTGAACGTTCCGACCCAGGAAGTCATCACCAAGGACAATGCCAACATCGCGGTCGATGGCATCGCCTTTTACCAGATCCTCAATGCGCCGCAGGCGGCCTATCAGGTCAGCGGGCTGCAAAATGCCATTCTGAACCTGACCATGACCAATATCCGTACCGTCATGGGCTCCATGGTTCTCGACGAACTCCTGTCGAACCGCGATACGATCAATGACCGCCTGTTGCGGGTCGTGGACGAGGCCGCGCACTCCTGGGGCATCAAGATGACCCGCGTCGAGATCAAGGATATCAATCCGCCGCAGGACCTCCTCGACTCGATGGGCCGCCAGATGAAGGCGGAGCGCGACAAACGCGCCGTCGTGCTTGAAGCGGAAGGCACAAGGGCAGCGCAGATCCTGCGTGCCGAAGGTCTCAAGCAGGCTCAGATCCTCGAAGCCGAGGGCAGGCGCGAGGCCGCCTTCCGCGAAGCCGAAGGCCGTGAGMGTCTGGCCGAGGCCGAAGCCAAGGCGACGGAATTCGTTTCTGCCGCAATCAGCGGCGGCAATGTGCAGGCGCTCAACTATTTCGTGGCCCAGAAATACACCGAGGCTTTTGGCAAGTTCGCTACCAGCCCCAACCAGAAGGTCATCCTGATGCCGATGGAGGCGTCCGCACTCATCGGTTCGCTCGGCGGTATCGGCGCGATTGCCCGTGAGGTGTTTGGCGACAACGCTGCGACAAACCCCACCACCCCGTCGACACCACCCGCACGCGGCCGCAGCGTTCCGGGCACAGGCTCAAATTCGTKAACGTGAAGCGGGGGATTGGCGCCTATGCTTGAACGTCTCTTCGCCGAGCTCGGACCATGGAACTGGATCGTTCTCGGCCTGGTCCTGATGATTTTGGAAGTGGCAGCGCCGGGGATATTCTTCCTCTGGTTCGGTATCGCAGCGCTCATCGTTGGCGGGATCGCCATCCTGTTTGGCGAGACCTCATGGGTGCACTGGCAAATCCAGGTCATCCTGTTCCTGATCCTCTCCGTCATCGCCGTTTTCATCGGCCGCAGGCTGATCGGCGCGACGGACGTGGAATCGGACGAACCGCTGCTCAACCGGCGCGGCGAACAGCTGATCGGACAAGTGGTGACGCTGGAAGAGGCAACGATCAATGGCCGTGGCCGGGCCCGCGTCGGCGACAGCCTGTGGCGCGTAACGGGACCCGACCTTGCCGCTGGAACGCGCGTGCGCATCACCGGTATCGATCGTGGAACGCTCGTGGTGGAGGCGGCTTAGGCTCGTTATTAGACTATTGTCCTGTTTGCGATGCCAATCGCGCCTGTGATATGATTTGGAAATGAAGAACAAAACACCAAGCTTTGTTGTCTCTGTTTTCGAGGACGATGGCGTCTGGATCGGCGTCAACGATGACTTGCCGATTGCCATCGAAGCACCAAGCTATGGTGAGTTGCTCGAAAGGGTTTGGGAGATTGCGCCGGAGATTGCCGTTCTGAATGGCTGGGTGAGCGATCCGAAGAAGCTTCGCCTCCGCTTTTATATTGAAACAGATCATTCCTCAGCAAAAGCACTCTAATACGTGGGTGCAAGTCTCTATCGGGAACTCACCGATCTTCTAAGCAAAGCCGGATGCAAATTCGTGCGCCAGGCTAAGGGCAGCCACGAATATTGGAGCAGTCCGATCACAAACCGGTTCTTTGTTGTTCCCTCGAACATCGAAAAACGCCACACCGCCAACGCTGTTTTAAAACAAGCCGGCTTGCCTAAGGCATTCTGAGCATTGACAGAATCAAGCAGCGCCGATCCGCAACAAATCATGGAAATGCACGATCCCGACCGGAACGTTCTTTTCGGTCACGATCAGCGCGCCGATATTGTGATCGTTGAGCAGCGCCAGTGCCGCGCTTGCCAGCATCGTCGGCGGCACCGTCTTGGGTTGCCGCGTCATGATCTCGTCGACGGTCATCGTCGCCAGATTGCGATGCAGATTGCGTGAAAGGTCGCCGTCGGTGATGATCCCGGCGAGTGTCCCCTCGTCATCGAGCACAGCGACACAGCCAAAGCGCTTGTCTGCCAGCACCTTCATCGCCTCGGGCATCGGCATGCCGAGCGGCACCAGCGGCAGCTGATCTCCACGATGCATGATCTCGCGCACATGGGTGAGACTTGCGCCGAGCGATCCGCCCGGGTGGAAGGTCTTGAAATCGCCTGCCGTGAAGCCCCGCGCCTCGAGCAGCGCCACTGCAACCGCATCACCCATGGCGAGTTGCATCAGCGTCGAAGTCGTCGGCGCCAGGCCGTGCGGACAGGCTTCCGTCACCCGCGGCATCAAAAGCACCACGTCGGCAGCGGTTGCCAGCGCCGAATTCTCGCCGGCGGTCACCGCGATCAACGGAATGCGGAAGCGCCGCGAATAGCTGACAATACCCTTGAGCTCCGCCGTGTCTCCAGACCAGGAAATGGCGAGAATGGCATCGTCGACCGCAATCATGCCGAGATCGCCGTGATTTGCCTCGGACGGGTGCACGAAAAAAGCCGGCGTACCCGTCGAGGCGAAGGTTGCTGCGATTTTCGAGCCGATATGGCCGCTCTTGCCGACGCCGGTGACGATGATGCGCCCCCGCACTCCGGCAATCATTTCGATCGCCTTGCAAAACGCCTCGGCCAGAGGACCTTCCAGCGCATTGCTCAGCGCGGCCAGCCCGTCCGTCTCGGTTGAAATCGTCCGCTTGGCCGAATCGACGGCTGCGGTTTTGTCCAGTTCGGTATCGTTTATTGCCTGCATGGCCGCAACCGTTAGCGCCTCTGCTCGCCGCTGTCCAATATTTGTTCGCCGCAGCACCATACAGCGGCACCGGTTAGCTAGTCGTTAACCATGGCTCTTTACCATCATTAACGTTCGAACACTGGCAAACCTATTGACGCACATTTCTCAACCACGCTTGGAAGCACCGCCATCAGGCGGCGGCAGCTTCAGGACTGCAGTCAATGTCTGTCTGATGGCAGCATTGCTCAGCAGCACCGTGTTTGCTTTCCTACCCTTAGCCCATGCCCAGCAAGCAACACCGCTACGCGGCACCCTGCAGGACAATTCTGCGCAGGTGCAGGCGCAAAACGACAATGATTCCAATGGCTCGCCAACGGCCAATTCACCAAATGCCTCCTCTTCGCCAACCGATAGCGGCATACCGTCACGACGCTACGAGCCCGTCAGTCCGGGAGCGCTGCCACCCGATGATGACAATTCCAATCTCGGCCTGCTTGGCGTTCCGCTGGATGATGGTTCGCCGCCGTCCGGTCCCGCCGACAACAGCGGCGGCCTTAACCCGGACTCTGCCACCCTGCCCGGCAGCGAGACCGCACCTGTACCCGCTGCGCGCCCGCTCCGCTTACGTCCCGGTGAGCGATCGCTGCTGGACGAAGAACGCGCCGATACATTCGATAACGGCCCGATCGAGCAAAACAGGGAAGCCAACCCGCCGGCAGGTCGAACCGATCGCGACAATCTCCCGGAACCAGCGCTCGAACGCCGTATCATCCGGCCCGATCCGGAGCCCTTCGCGCCGCTCGGTATCAGGGCCGGTCTCGTAACACTCCGCCCCTCCATCAGCACCGGATTGCGCGCCACGACCAATGCCGATGGCAGCTCGGACGGCAGCGCTGCACTATTGTCGGAGACACGCCTGCGCGCCCGCGCCACAACGGATTGGGCGCGCCACTCCGCCTGGCTCGATTTCGATGGCACCTACGACAAGACAATTTCAGGCGAGGAATACTCCGCTCCGAATGTCGGCCTGCGCGGTGGCATGCAGCTCGACCTTGGCGAACGCACCACCGTGAAGGGCGAGGCTGGCTACCGCTACCGGCAGGAAGACCCGAGCGCACCGACAACCATTGTCGGAACCTCGAACCGGCCCGCCGTCCAGGAGCTCGATGGCAGTCTCGGTGTGCGCAAGGAATTCGGCAAGTTCTTCGCGGATGTAAAAGGCAATGTGGATCGTACCGTCTATGGCAATGCGGAATTCTCCGATGGCTCCGTCGTCAGCCAGAAGGACCGCAACAATACCTTTGCCAGCATTGCATTGCGCGGTGGCTTCGAAATGTCCCCGGCCATCAAGCCTTTCGCCGAAGTCGAAATCGGCAAGTTGATGTATGACGAGAAGGAAGATTCGAATGGCTTCCAGCGTTCTGGCGTTCGCACGGGCCTGCGCGGCGGTGTCGAGGTCGACTTTGCCGAGAAGCTGGCGGGAGAATTCGCGCTTGGTTATCTGCGCCAAGGCATAGACGACGACCGGCTTTCGCCAGTGGATGGCCTCAGCGTCGACGGCGCCCTCAAATGGTCACCGCAGCGCGGAACCGATGTGGATATCGGCCTCCTCACCCGCGTAGAAGGAGCCACGGCACCCGGCGACAGCGGCTCGATTTTTTACGAGGGCACGGTCGGCATCAAGCGGCAGGCGCGAGCCAATCTCGATCTCAAGGCAACGCTGATTGCATCACTGCGCGACAACAAGGATGGCACCGGATGGGACAAGGGCTTTGGCGCTGAAATCGGCGCGACCTACTGGTTCAATCGTTTCTTCGGCTTTGACATCAGCGCCCGGCATGAATTCACCCGCAGCGAAGTTGAATCGCGCCAGACCAATGAAACCAGCATTTTCATGGGCGTGACGCTGCAGAGGTAGGATCGGCTTTTTGACGAAATGAGTTAAGGAAGGCGCTGTGCGTGGTTCGACAAGCTCACCATGAGGGCGCTTTAAAAGAGTTACTGGTGTCCATTGGTGTTTAAAAGCCAGCATTTACTGGGTTTTCCTTGTTATAAATGTCATAAGCGTTGTATGTGTAGTTAGTCGCACTAGGACGAACACAGGGACAGCCCTCATGAGCAAGAAGAAATTAGACCGCCCTTTGACCAAGAAATTTATAGACGATCTTACCACACCTGGCAGGTATCCGCACGGTGTCGTGCCGTGCGTCTACTTGCGGGTCAGGCCGAAGACCCTTTCGAAAGACTGGCAGTTCATATCCGCACGTACCGGCGACATCGGTTTGGGCAGCTGGACGGGTGCAGGCGGGGCCGGAATAGTTTCCATCCCCATGGCAGGCAAGAAAGGTTTGGCCATCCATGCCCAGCTTGCTGAAGGTCGTGACCCGCGTGCTGAAAAGCTGGCCAGCCTGATGACCTTCGGCAAATGCGGCAACGCTTTGCTCACCAGCCTCAAACAGACCTTCAAAAACAGAAAAACTGAGGAAAGCTGGACGCGCAGCCTGACCAAGCATGCCGCAGCAATTGCCGACAAGCCGGTCGGTGCCGTTACCGTCGAGGATGTGCTTGGCATTTTGAAACCGCTGTGGTTGACCCAGTCGGAGACGGCCAAGCAGCTGCGCGGACGGGTGGAACGGACGCTGGACTGGGCCGAAGCCATGGGCCATCGCTCCGGTCCGAATCCTGCACGCTGGCGAGGTTGCCTCGACCACCTTTTGCCGCCGCGTCCGAAGCTCCAACGAGGCCATCATCCGGCAGTGCCTTACAGCGAACTGCCAAGTTTCGTTGCGGGCCTCGATCTTGCCAGCGATCCGGCGCTCGTGCCCTTGCTGCTGACCGTCCTGACCGGCGTGCGATCTGGTGAAACGACCTATCTCGACTGGGCCGAGATCGACTTCGACAAGGCGCTGTGGACCGTTCCGAAAAGCCGCACCAAGACTAAGGAACGCGACCATCTCGTGCCCCTGTCGAAAGCCGCAATGGCTCTTATGACCGCAAGGAAGGACGAGGCAAGCGAAGGACGGGTGTTTCCGGACCTCAAGGACGGCGACATGCTTGTCGCGTTGAGGAAGCTTGCAGCTGATGTGACGATCCACGGTTTCAGATCGTCTCTCAAGGACTGGGCCACCAACGAAACCAATTTTGGCCGCGAGACGATCGAGGAAATTTTGGATCACCGGACCGGTGATGAAACCGAGCGGGCATACAGGCGCGGTGAAGCGATCAAGAAACGCCGTGTCGTGCTGGACGCATGGTCCACCTATGTGACGGGCAAGCAGACGGGCAACGTGCTGGCGTTCAGGCGGTAACTTTTTTGTGAGCAATGTTTTCAATGCTGGGCGCAGAACGGGTCGCGAACATATGTGGACCAAATGCACTGATGTGTGCAGCGTGAACAAAAAGGGCCGATAACAAGAACATTTTCCTGTTGCAGAAACGTCGCGACACAGCGTTGTATAACGTCAACTGACACAACTGATCAGGATAACGCCCATGCCGAGACAACCACTGACATCGACCTTTATCTCGACTGATTTCATTTCAACGGATTTGAACGTATCCCGCGCCTACATTTACGGTCTGGTGGACACCGATCCCGACTTCCCGCGCCCAGTCTATTTCGGCACGCACCGCAAGTTCCTGCGCTCTGACTATGAGGCCTACAAGCGCAACTACATCGCCAAGCATCGTGGCCGTGCCAAGCGTGGCAGACCGAAAAAGATCGCACGCCAGGAAGAAGTCGCGGCTGAGTAAACGCCGCAGCACACACGCGTATCCAAACGGACCAATCAAGGAACCACAGAAATGATCAAAAAAATCCGGCGGATGGGGTTGCCATCCAACCGGACCGGTAGGGAAAACGCTATATCATTCGTGGTAGACATTAGCACCCCTCCGTTTCGGTCGTAAACCCCATCCGCCAAGTTCATGAAGGACTTGGAACATGGATGATCCACTTTACCGGAAAAGACCCTTGCGCCGCCACCGTGTCGCCTGTGCCGCCATGTGGCTCAGAACGCATCGAGAGGAGGCCGATGGCATCCATCTCTATCGCAAGCTTGGCGCGCTGTTCGGCTGCAGTGCCGACGAGGCGCATGAGGCCCGTTGGCGCGCCGACGAACTTGATGTTTTGTGGCCACCGCAAAGGCGCTGGCCATGACCGACAAGATCATTTCCCGCGAAGAAGTCGAACGGCGGCGCAAGGAAAAGAAGGCCAGAGGCAAGTACGAATGGCCGAGCGACAAGACGGTGCGGCTGGAGGACTTCCATGCCTACATGCCCCTGCACAAATATTTCCATGTGCCGACACGGACGTTGTGGCCGTCCACCAGCGTCAATGCCCGCATCCCTCCGGTGCTGATGACACCGGAAGTCAACGATCCACAGGAACATCAGTTTGTGCAGCCGACCGAATGGCTCGACCGCAACCGGCCTGTCGAGCAGATGACCTGGATGCCGGGTTATCCGGTGATTATCGAAAACCGCATCGTCGCCGAGGGCGGCTTTATCCTCCATGCCGGTGCCAGAATCTTCAACCTCTATCGCGCGCCGGAACTCAAATGTGGCGAAGCCTCGCAGGCCTCGCCTTGGCTCAGGCATCTGCGCACCGTCTATCCCGACGACGCTGACCATATCCTGCAATGGCTGGCGCATCGGGTGCAAAAGCCGGGGGAAAAGATCAACCACGCGCTGCTTTTGGGGGGTGCACCGGGGATCGGCAAGGATACGATCCTTGAGCCGGTCGCCTATGCGGTTGGTCACTGGAACTTCGAGGAGATCAACCCTACGCAGCTTTTGGGACGTTTTAACAGCTTCATGAAATGCGTGATCCTGCGGATCAACGAGGCACACGATCTCGGCGATCTCTCGGCCTATTCGTTTTACGAACATTGCAAGCCGATCATGGCGACGCCGCCCGAAACCATCCGCATCGACGAAAAGGGCATCAACGAATACCGCATCCCCAATGTTGCCGGCGTCATCATCACCTCGAACTACAAGACCGATGGCGTCTATCTGCCGCCCGACGACAGGCGGCACTATGTGGCGTGGTCCAACCTGCCGGCGGTCGGCGAATCGGGCGCATTCGACCAAGCGTATTTCGACAAGCTCTACAAATGGTACGAAGCGGGCGGCATCTGGCACGTAGCCGCCCTTCTTCAGAGCCTCAGCCTCAAGGGCTTCGATGCCAAGGCCCCGCCGAAGAAGACCAGGGCCTTCTATGAGATCGTCGATGCGCAGCGTTCAAGCGACGAAAGCGAGTTCGAGGACGCCATCGACAGGCTGACCGAAAGCAATGGTGGCGAACTGCGTCTTGCCTTCTCGACCGACAGGCTGGCGCTGGCAGCCTCCGAACATCTCGCGGCCTGGATACGCGATCCGAAGAACCGCCGCCAGGTGCCGAAGAAGCTGGAAAAGCTCGGCTATATCCGTGTTGAGCATCCCGACAACCAAAGCCGTCTATGGAAGATCAACGGTCGCCGTCAGGCGGTCTACGGCCTGCGTGGGGTCTCGGAACGAACCCGGCTCGACGCGGCAAACGAACTCTATGAGAGGGGCGAAACATGACAGAGAAAACACTGTTGGCAGTGGTTCCGCATTCGGAGAATCTCGGAAAACATATGTCCATTTCGTGCGGAATGAAAAACACTGCCAACGGTGTCAGCACTGCTGTCCGCAATGACGCGGCTGCAATGAGGAGGAAAGGGAAATGCTAACACCACAGCAATTTGAGGAACTCATCGACTTCCTGTCACCGGAAACGCCGCCGCCTGCCAACTTCGACCTGAGAGGGGAACTGGCGAAGCGCTGGCCATTGATGACGGTCGGCGAGTTCAAGCTGGCCATGGAACAGGCGTACGTGCTGGACAAGGAGCGGCTTCAGGTTCTCAAGGCCAGAATGGAGTTCAGCCAGAACGCCGTTGCGCTGATGCGGCGCTATCCAGTTGTCGATACGTTCGGAAAGTGTGTGAAGCTTGGCGCTGCCGATGGCGATGCGTTCGCGCTCTGGGTCGCCGAGAATCCGCAACTGCTGGAAATGGAAATCATCATCGACTGAAACGCCGTCGCCAATCACGCGACGGCAAAACTGAGGATGAGAAAAATGCTAATACTTACGCCAGACTTTGAGGCCATCGTCGATATACGCATCAGCGTAAAGCGCACGAGACTCGATCCGCGTGCGGCTCTGATCGAACTTCGCAACAGTTTGAGCCGCGATCTCATCGAAGCGAAACAAGAAGACGTGGACAGGATCGGCAAGGCCATTCTGCGGGTTGCCGACGCTATCGATCAATACCCCGACGCTGATCGAGGAAAGCAAGCCTCAAGGGCGGCAAGGGCAGCAAGGGCCGCAAGACGGCGAACGCGCTGGTCGGCGGAGAAAGGCCGATGGACCCCATGCTGACCGCTGGCGAAACCAACGACCTCGCCCAATCTGAAGCTGAAGCGCTGGCGGGTCACTTCCACGACGAGCAGCTGGTCGTGGTCGATGGGGATGGCCTGACGGTTTTGCGCCGCGACATGGATGCGCTGCTATGCCGCCAGCGCTTCATCTTCATTGCTGGCGATCCCGATCCTCGCAGCGATCTTGAACGTCGGTGGTTGATGAAACGCAAGCGCGAGGCTGACAGTCGAAGCCGTTGGTGACTGTGCGAACCCGTATCCGGTGCAAGCGGTGCGTAGCCGTATCGCGGGCCAACCTCTTCGAAGGGGAGAAACTTAATGAACGACACCGCGAATATTGCCGATATTATCGTCGGACCACGCTTGCGGCGCGACTTGGGCGATATTGCCGGCCTTGCTGCATCAATTGAAGCACTCGGGCTCCTACAGCCCATCGTGGTGACACCAGGCAACGAACTCATCGCCGGTCACCGTCGCCTGCTTGCTTGCCACCGTCTTGGCTGGACCACAATACCGGTTTTCATACGGGAGGAACATAATGCTGGATCCTGAGCTTTTGGGTGCGCTGCCGTTTGCGTTGCGCGCCGAAATTGAAGAGAACGTCACACGCAAAAATTTCACCCAGAGCGAACTCGCCGAGGCGCAGCGGCTAATCATAGAGCACTGGAGCGCCCTGCGTCGCCAGCGGCAAGGGATGCGGACCGATCTAACTTCTACAAAAAATTTCGTAGAGGTGGGCAGCAATCGCTCCGATAATACTACGGCTTTGGTAGCGAAACTCTTTGGCGAGAGTGAGCCGACTACACGGAAGCGCTTTGCTGTCGTTGACGCCGCGAAAACCGAGCCGGACCGCTTCGGAGCGTTAGTGGAGGAGATAGACCGAACCAACCGGATCGACCGCGCCTACAAACTTCTCACAGTCGCTCGCAACCGCGAAGCATACGAAGAACGAAGAGAGTCGGGCGGAACAGTTGCTGACCTTCAAGCCTTGGCTGAAACCGGATACCGCGCGGGGGTCATTTGTTCGGATCCACCCTGGCCTTTCGTGACTTTCAGTGCACGTGGAAAGATACATACATCGTGTGGCAATCACTATGAGGAAATGTCGCTTGATGACATCTGTGCCATGGGATCGATAATCCAGAATCTCGCTGCCGAAAAGTGCCTGCTATTGATGTGGGCAACTTGGCCGCTAATGTTGCCGAACAGTTTTCAGGCCGGGGTCAGCAGTGTTATTTCCGCTTGGGGATTTGAATACAAAAGTCTGGGGTTTCTATGGGAAAAGACAACAGGCGAGGCCGACGATCTTTTTTGGGGGAACGGCTATTGGACGCGGTCAAATACCGAGCCGGTGTTGCTGGCAACGCGTGGCAATCCTTCTCGTCTCGCGTTCGACGTTCACCAAGTTGTTCGCRCACCAAACGGCCGGCATAGTGAGAAACCTAATGAAGTCTACCGACGCATTGAGCGGCTTGCGCCTGGTCCCTACCTCGAACTGTTTGCACGCCGGCAGCGTCTTGGCTGGACCTGTTGGGGTGACGAGATCCCATCGTAAACGGAGCGCAGCTGGCGACGGACACGGAGATGGCCGGGGGCGGGAGTGAGAGGGGACCGGTCCACCCATCGGGGGAGCGCACGCGGGCTTCTCTTCTATATTCCGTGAAACTCAAGTCCATCCCTGGTTGCCGGCCATAGGTGCTTGTCGCAAATTCAAAAACCCCTTCTCAAACACCAAAGACGCCGCGGCAAACCCTCCGTCGCTGTGCTAAAATAGACCAAGCGCACAACTGTATTTGGCATGAGGTGGTGGCAATGAAAACATTGAAAGATCTGACGCTTTCGGATGATCAGCTTCGCAGAAGAACGATGGCTGTCAATCTTTGCACGCACAATTGGTCTCGTAATCGCGGCTGGGCTATCAGCTTCGGGCGGAATTGGGCAAGAGAGCAGGGCTTCGATCCCGACAATTTTCATCAACTTCTTCTGAGAACCGGGATTGAAATGGGACACGGCACCGACAACGAACGTCGGCAAGCGAGAGAAATTGTCGACAAGATACCCAGCTGCAAATCCGATCATGAGTTGCGACGCCGGGCACTGGCTCTATGTAAGGCTTTCGATCTTCCTGAGCTTGCTGTCGAGGCGGCTATCGATCTGACAATCAAATCGCGACGAAGTTGAACAAGTCCCTAAACAGGTTTTGCCAAAGGAGCTTGGGAAGCTTCATCATCCGCGGGGTTGGAGCATGTCGATGCTACACGCGAACTGGTTTCGGATGCACGCGTCGGGTCCCATTAAAACTGACACTGAGTGAGCAGCCACGGTGCGCGTCCTTATACTCGAAATGAGCAACGCTTCCGTTCACGCCTTCCTTGTGGGGCCTTACGGACCCATGGCATTCAATGCAACGCATGATGCGGCCCGTTGAACTTGTATAAGACATCCTCAATCGTAACGGCGACCCATGCCCTGTTGGCCCACAATTCACATTCTGTAGCGCCCACAGCCATCCGTTAACTCCGTAAACGCCGTTGCACTGAGCCAATATTTGATTTGTGAAGGACATATCCCAGCTACAGGCGGGCTTCAAGCCGAAAGGCGCCAGACATTTCATCGAGGTGAGTAACGTAGACTACCATTTTGGTAGGCGCACATTCCGCGATCTGTTTTGTTTCGGCGAGTTTGTCTTTCGCAATAGCAATGATCACGCGAACTCGACCTTCACAGTGGTTAAGGGCCCACCTTAAGTTATCCATCAGTTCCGGGTGACCTGGTCGCATGCGCTTGGTGGGGTCGAGGGGGCCGCGTTCGTATATACCTTTTATGAACTCATGCTGCCACAGGGTGACGGCTACGTTCTTTGTTTCCTCATTTCTTGCGGACCAACTCCATTGCACATTCCGGGGCGTGGTCCCAAAGTGTGCAAAGCAAGCCGTGTGTGACATACCCTTAGTCATATGCTCTCCGTTGGAAATCTCAGATTCATATTGTCGTATCCGATTTTTGGTTAATAAGCCGCCGATAGCTCTATTTCGGTAGTTGTGCGCAAGCCTGCCCGCTGTTGTATTCAGCCCGCCAATTTTGGCAGGGGGACAGCATGATCAGAATTATTGGGGTTGCGTTACCGTGCGTGCTGCTCGGGGCGTGTGCATCGAGCACGACTATTAGAACATCAGCAGACACAGCCATCGTTCAAACTTCGGCAGCACCAGCCTGTGGTGGGATCGGTGCAGCAAAGGTAGCTCAGAAGCAGGCTGCCATCGAAACGCTGAAGGCCGGCTACGACCGCTACATAATCGGAGGGGCAAACGCTTCGAGTAATATCCACGTCACGCAGATGCCGGGACAATACCAGACCTATGGTACCGCGACTGCTTATGGCAACATGGCAACTTATCAGGGAACTACCTCGTACGTCCCAGGGCCGACCATCGTGTCAGGAAGCCACGATCAAGGTCTGGCAATCAAGATGCTGAAGGATGGTGACCCCGGCGCAAGCCAGGCGATCTCAGCTCGCGAAACCCTTGGTCCTAAATGGCCCGAACTGTTGAAGGCCGGAGCCGTCCGTACCTGCACGTGAGCCAAAGACAAGGAGGTCGACTTAATCGGCCTCCAGTTTGCCTGTGCTCCGAAAACCAATTCAATCCGCCAGACGACTCAACTATCGTCCGATCCAATATCTCATCATTTGAATTGGACGCAATGAACGAACCGCGGAAGAGGTACAGGCCTAAAAGGGACAAGCGCGACACTGCAACCAGGCTCGCCGATTATGTCTCCTGCTTGAAATCCAATAATCCAAGCTTGACGCCACGGGAGATTGCAAACCTGTTGGAAATTTCGCCATTCCACCCACCAGAAGCCCTGCGTTGGTCAGCGGGTGTGGTGGCGAGATTATTGTCCAGTTCGCGGAGGTAGCTTTTGCTCTGCCGTGTTGGCCTCATGTTGATCAAATCTCCGATCAAAGAACTGCGTTTTGACGCCCAAATAGGCAAGTGCCGCAAATACCCCAATGCCAACGTACGCGTTCGTGTAGAACATGACCAAACAGGCCAAGCCAAATGCGATGCCACAAATCACTCCGAAGCGAATAGAGAATGGCTTGCCATCGTATCCCTATCCCGCGACGATCGCCGTGCCAACCCCTAGAAGTATACAGAAGGTAAGTGGGCCCCACTCGGACAGCCAGAATGGGCGAAACCATAGCACTACGATGGTGACGGGCATCAACAAAATCCCGTGGATCAGTACTCTCTTCACTTTACACTCCGCCGCGGCCCGATTGTTCCCACCCTAGAATGATGCTGGTGAACTAAGGGTGTCTGCGGGACATAAGCTCATCAACATCGGCAATGGTCCCTCCCCAATGGCTATTATCACTCCCTAGCTAATTTTCCGTTGGTTGCAGATTATTGTAAATCTTCAGCGTAACGGATGATGCTCTGATTTTGGACGTTTTCTACTAATTCATCTGCACGAGACAAAAGCCGACCGAGCAAGGGAGAGGAATTGGCTTCGTTATATCCCAACGTGAGATCAACTGTCGGAGGCACACCCTCAAGAGCTCTGGCAACAACGTTTGGTGCCAGCATATTTTGCGCGTAAAGCGGGACAAGAGTAACTCCGCCCGTGGAGGCGACGAGCGACATTGCCGACGATATGTTCTCGCCTTCGTACTTTGGCTTGAGCGTGATCCCAGCCCTTGATGCGTAATCCTGAATCACAGATTGCAATTCCGGCGACGTTCTCGCCGAACTGACGTAAATTTCTCGGGCAAGGTCCTGCAGCCGTATCTTTTTGCGCAACGCCAAGTGATGGCCTGCCGGCAGCACGGCGATCAGAGGCTCCTTCGCTAACAATTTGAAGGATAGCCCCAAACTATTTTTCTCGGGGCGAAGGAAGGCCACGTCCAACTTCCCGCGCATCAACGCAAGTGCGAGCTCCGGGGAAGACTGACTACACAGTGTGACTTCGACATCCGGTGCTTCCTCACGGATTATGCGCAATAGGTGAGGTAGCCACGTGACCTCCAGTCCAACCAAAAACCCCATAGCAAGTACGGGCCTTTTCGGCTGTGCTGTCCGCCGGGCACCCTCGGTCGCAGCCTCGACCTGCAGAAGTGCCAGCCGAGCATGATCCAGAAAAACGCGACCCGCTGCGGTAAGCACAACGCCGCGCGCCTGCCGCTCCAATAGCTGTACGCCGACTTCAGTTTCGAGATCGCGAATCTGCCGGCTCAACGACGGCTGCGAGGTGTTCAGTCGCCGCTGGGCAGCGGTCAATAAGCTGCCTTCCTCCGCAACCGCAATGAAATAACGTAGATGGCGGAGTTCCATTGATCCTCGCTATACCTCCAAGGCATAGGTCGGAACATACAAGGTATTTGTCACAGATAGAAGGAAGATTTAATTTCGCTAAGTTCAATAAGGAGAAAGCAAAATGTCCACCGCATCCAAGCCTACCATCGTATTTTGCCACGGACTTTGGGCCGATGGTTCGTGCTTCAGCAAGGTGATCCCCGCGCTGCAGGCCGACGGCCACGAAGTGATCGCAGTTCAGTACGGACTAGACAGCTATGAAGAAGATCTCGCCACCGTGAAGCGCACTCTCAACCGTGTTGGCAGCCCTGTTATACTCGTCGGCCATTCCTACGGCGGCGCCACGATCACCGGCGCGGGGACTGATGATCGCGTCGTTGGGTTAGTCTATATAGCCGCTGTCGCCCCTGACGCCGGCGAGACCGTGCAGGATCAGCTCAACAAGTATCCGTCTGACATTTTTGGACACGTCGAACTGGCTGACAATCGCGCTTGGCTGCGGCCGAGCGGGACTAAATTCTTTGCGGGCGACCTGTCGGAACCCGAGCAGAAACTCGTGTGGGCAACCCACTTCGCCCCTAATGCAGACCTGCTTAATCAGCAGAAGCTGACAGCCGACCGCGTCGCATGGCGGACCAAGCCAAGCTGGTATGTGCTCACGACCGAGGACCACACTGTGCATCCCGATCTCCAGCGCTGGGTTTCCAAGCGAATGAACGCTACAGTGACGGAAGTCAAAAGCAGCCATGTGCCAATGCTCTCCCAACCCGATGTAGTGATCGATGTAATCCGCAAGGCCGCAGCCTCAACCTCGAGCCGCTGACACCTTTAGGACAAATGGAAAGAGACCGTCATGAGGCGATCTCTTCTATATCGCTTTGATATAGTAGTAGGCGCGTTTAAGCCGGTCCGAAATTGTTAGGAGGTGTTTTCATGGGCATTCCACACAACCCAGATGGCCGCATGGCAGCTACCTACAGCCACGGTATCGAAGTGCGAGGTGAGGTAAGAACCCTGTACATCAGCGGCCAGATCGGAACCTTTGCTGACGGTAGCATTGCAGAGGGCATCACGGCGCAGTCACATGCTGTTTTCGAGAATCTCTCTGCAGTGCTGGAAAGCGCCGGGATGACCTTCGAAAACGTGGTCAAGACAACGGTCTTCCTGACACGCCGTGAGGATTTTCCAGCATTTGCTCAGGTTCGTAAGGCTCGCTTCGGGGCATTAAAGCCTGCATCAACACTGTTATTCGTATCCGGACTCGCTCACCCAGATTTGCTCGTCGAAGTTGAGGCAATCGCAGTCGTAAACGCTTAGTCAGCAGAGCCTTGATGAGGCAGGTTACGTTCCCCTCGCCCGGAGAACGCTTAACAGAAGCATATGATCAATTTAGTTGCCGCCCAAGCTGTCTATCTCGAACACCTCGGCATGGTCTGCGACCTCACGCATGCCCTTGAACGAAGCGTGGCGCAGTTTACCGTCATTGGTCCAGGCGCCATAGTTGATCTCCGCGACCAGTGTTGGCTACGGCGGCGTCTGCGTTATGACACGAAAAACCAACATAGAGTCGATATCGATGCAATCCCAGAAATGATGGTGAACAAGTCAAGGATTGTAAATTGAGTGAATTCGCTACGCATGACACATTTCCTAGAAAGTGCCCGACCCGCCAAGTACACAATACAAAGGCAGGTCGGGTTCGCTGACATTGGGCTTCAGCCCGCATAGGCTGCGCCCGTATAGTTAACAAAAGATGAGGTCCGCCAAATACACACGGGGGGAGTGACTGGAAACGGGCCTCGGTTGAGGATCCATGTCCCCTTGCACCAACGCCCAAACTATCGGCGGAGCACTTGGTTCCAGTAATTTAAGATTGGTCATACCCGCCGTGGTTTGTTCTTGTGCCACCGAAAGGATTTGCCGGTCGGCGGTCCACGTTCCGGTTCATCCACATAGTTGCCTGCTTCCTTGGCCGCCTGGATGAAAGCGAAGCGCCCTGATCCGGGGGATAGGGTCCCTTCTAAACAGGATAGAAGGGCGTGTTTCGCAGCGGTTAGTATATCGCTTTCCTCGATCGGCCAATCTGTGAGTATCAGCTCTGCGGCCTGAAGTGCCGAGGTGACGACGCGCATGCGGCCAGGTTGGCTCGTCATGATGCGCACTTCTTTGAAGGGTTTTTCGTCCATCAGCGCGAAACGGCCAAACGTGGACTCAGTTCCGCAATCAGCGATAGTCAATATTTACTATCTGGGACCATGGCTCACGGAACGTTTGCTGGACGGATCGCCGTGGTTTGGGTGAAGCATCACTTGTCTTGACAAAGCAGCCCCCTCAGCCGCCAAACATTCCTGATTTTTTGATGGATATCTTCGATTCTGCGATGGGGAAACTCACTTCCGAGTGCCTTGGCTAGAGCCATGGAGTTGGTTTTTTTTGGGCGAGATTGGTAGGCAATGTCGGCTTGGGCGGAAATCTCCATCATTAATCTCCTGTCATCGTCAGTCATTGCCTGCTCCGTTGCACGACATCCTTAGCGCATCCAACGCCGCACTATAAAACATACGCAAATGGCCACCACCACGGCAATGGCCGCCAATGGATACCATGACCAAATCGATTGAGAGCAAATCAGCGGGAATTGTCGTCATGGTATTCGGCAATCTCGGTTTGATGAATCGATACCGCAACGCAACGAACGCGTTTTCTGTTCCCAAGACCGAATGTGAGGCCCGACGCAGGGTTCATGGGCTCGGATGACAGACGCCGGGACTTTGTCTTGGAGTTTTGTTCCCGCATACAAGGATTKCTATTCCTCACCAGGCGCTTTGGCAACGGCCCTTTTTCTTGCTTCATATGCCCTTACGTGCACCCTGCATCGCTCCGGATTAGCCTCGCGCCAAGATTTCATATAAGCCTCGTAATGCTGCTTGTTCTCCTGCCGCCACTTGCGAGCCCGCTCTGCCGCTTTGGCCTTCTGCTCGGGGCTCGGCGGATTAGCGGCCCGCCATTTACGCATCTTCTCGGCCAATCTGGCTTTACGCTCGGCCTTGCTCTTGTCATCGCCCGTTGCCATTCGCCCCCGCGTCAGTTGCCAGCGTCCGCTTTATGCTCACTGCAATACCACTCCAGCCCGTAGCGCTTGTCAAAGCCGAATGATCCCCACGACGTGCAGCCTGGGTGCATGCTCCTCTGCGATCTGTTTCTTATCCAGTGCTTCCCTCTTCTTATGAACTATCCCCTCGGTAGGAAGGCCTCGAAACGCTTGTGGCATTCCCTCCACAACCAGTCACGGTCCTCTTGGCTCCACTCGCCGTTTTCCATCGGCTCGCGGCCAGCCTGCTCAAGGATTTTGTCACCGTTGGAGTGGGCAAAGTCGGCGATGCACTGGGCGTCCTTCAGGAACATGAAATTATCATTATCCGGCAGAGGGGTACTCAGGTCGAAGAGAAGGCTGCTGCGCCTTTGCGTCCTTTCTATCTCGGCAAAGATTGCATCGGCATCCTCCTCGCTCCAGTCGCCGTCCGGCTGGGGCTTGATGCCAAGTTCGGCGGCAACCTCACACTGGCAGAAGTGGAAATACTCGACGACGTGTTCCATGAGGCGTTCTTCCTCGTCAGGGGTCATTTGGCGATTGAACCTGACGCGCCCCATTTTCGGGATTTGATACATTATGACCTCCCGTCGATAACCTTGTATTCCTCCCGCGTGGTCAGCTTGACGATGCGGATCAGCCGCTGCTGGCTGACGGCGACCATCTCGGCCTGTTCGAGGATGAACGGCAGACGTTTTTCGTCGGCAGCGAGGAGTGGCATCCACATCCCGCTCGGAAGCATGACGCCGCAGACGCCTTCGGTGCCGTCGTCATCGACCGACAGCGCCATCCAGACGCTTTCGATACGAAGGATCGTGTTGAGTTGCGGACCGCTCATGACTTCGTCTGCGGCAATAGACTGACAGGAATGCTGCCGAAGAACTCCCGATAGTCTAGCGAGTGAAAATCGATAGAGCCTTTTGAAGTCTCGACATCCAGATTGATGCGTATATGCATTGGCTGGTGCGGGACCTTGAACTCGTTCCATGGGGTGTCCATACGCGCCTCGAATGTGCGACTACCACTTTTCAACTTAACCTCCCTATTTTGACGTTGTCGGTGTTCCAGACGACGTTGACCATCATCTGCTCTGGGGTGAAGGTAAATTCGAGCCAGCCATTCTGGTCGAGCGCCGACTTGACGGTTTCTTTATCGACGAGATCGACGCCGTCATCACCGCCGAAGGTGTCGCGCTTCACGTCGTACCAGTCCCCGTTTTTCTCCGGATTGCATTCTTCGGCATAGGCGACGACTGCCTTCTCGCCGTCCGGAAAGACGCCATTGTGCATCAGGTAGACGCCCTGATCGCCGACGATCCAGAAGCCTTGCGGCGGATTTTGGTCGCCATCCATATGCTGCACGAAATTCGGCCTCGTGCTTTTCGGCCAGCACTTTTCGCCATCCGCCCAGAGCAACTTCAGGTTCTCGTTCGTAACGGTGAGTTTCATGGGTGGATCCTTGTTACTGATATTTCAGAATGCCGCGCCGGTTACAGTCAAGCAGTTCGTCACGTTCAGCTTCTGTCCAATTGGCCTTCAAATCTTCGCATCGCTGGCGATCCTGCAACTCGCGCAAAGTCTGGGCCTGCTGCTGGCGCAGTGATTCCTCGGCCTTCTCAGCTCGGTAGGCGTCATACTGGGTGATGCCGAAATAGGCACCACCCGCGATGATAGTTATGCACGCTGCTGCGATGAGGATTTTCATCGCGCTGCCACTTTCGGTGCTGACGGAAACCGCTTGCTGCGCGGATCGCTGCCAAACGGGTTCTGGTGCAGCGAACCGTCCTTGTGGCGGAAGCCGGTGATCTGGACACCTTGCGAGTTGAAACACGCTTTGGCGTCATCAACCAGCGCGCCGGTATTCGGCATGCCGTACATGACCATCTGCCGGTCAATCTGGTCGCTCATGCGCATCTTGCAGAAACCCTGTGCCTGTACGAGTTTGGCTTTGGAAAGTTTCGAGCCGTCGAGGCTGGCAAATTCTGCCTGTCCCTGTACGCAGCCAGCGAGCGGCAGCATCGAAGCTGCCAGTATGAGATATTGTTTCACGTTTGTGGTTCCTTGATTTGTTGATGGTGGGGTCAGCCGAAGCCGACCCCGTTTTTTGTTAGCACCAGCCGGTGCATTCGGTGCCGTATGTGGTGTACGAACGGCGCGTCCCCTGCTCTCCGGTGTACGGGTTGGAATTCCCGCGCGTGGAATAGTTGTCGTTCTGGTAGCCGTTTGGCGACGAACGCATGTGGCCCTGAACGTAGGTGCCGTCCGAACGGGTGTGGCTGCGCACATACGTGTCGGCCTGTGCCGAGGTTGCCAGAAGTGCGAGTGCGATTACGAGTGCAGTTTTCATTCTTGTTGGTTCCTGGAGCGTCATCATCAGACCCGTCTTGCTCTGGACGGATGACAGGGTTGGTTCCCTGTTTCGACTTTATTGTGCCAGCAGGCAGTCGATGAACGTGGGATTGGAATAGCACTTCTCCCGATAGGTCGGCTCGTCTGGGCGCGTTCGCCAGTAGTATTGCAACGGTGTCTCGACGTGCGGCTTATTGATCACGACGACCGGCGCAGGCTTCGGCGGCGCTGGCACAAAAGCTTTTGGCGGCTCTGGAAAGAGGTAATTC
>NZ_JBFUMG010000024.1:0-22550 GCF_054049495.1 Phyllobacterium sp. P5_D12
ATTCATTACCGCCTCAAGGGACGGCAAATCAATGGCGAACCAATAATCCGCGACCAGCGCCTTGAGTTGACAACTGAAAAAAGAGAATGATGTTTGACGCTAGTGGACTGGCAAACAGCACTTGATCGGGAGCGGGTCATGACGAACTTGACGATTTTGGCATTTGCATTGGTGTCATTCATCGGCATTGCAACACCGGGGCCGACCGTGCTGCTGGCGCTGACGAACGGCTCGCGTTTCGGAATCAAGGCCGCTTGTCTCGGTATGGCCGGTGCGGTGCTGTCGGATTTCGTCCTCATCGGTGCAGTGGCGCTGGGGCTCGGCGCCCTCCTCGCTGCGTCGGAATTCTGGTTCACCATGGTCAAGTGGATCGGCGTCGGCTACCTCACCTTCCTCGGCATCATGCTGTTGCGGTCCAAGGGAACGCTTGATGTCTTGCACACGGGAGGCAGTGCAGGCTCTTCATCGCGAGCAATATTTCTGAAGAGTTTCTTTGTCGCCGTGACAAATCCGAAGGGATATCTGTTTTTCTCAGCGTTTCTTCCGCAGTTCGTCGCGCCGGAATTACCGCAGGTTCCACAATATGTGGCATTGGCGGTGACCTTCGCACTGATCGATTTCGCCGTCATGTTCGGTTACGCCGTTCTGGGTTCGCGTGCAGTGCGCCTGCTGAAGAAATCCGGTGCGCTCTGGCTCGACAGGATCTGCGGCGGTGCATTGCTTGCCCTCGCCGGTTCGCTCGCGTTCTATCGACGGGCGAACGCATAAGGTCCTGCCCCGGCGCTTACACCAAAATAATTACCCGACGCGCAGCTGTCATGAACGAGTCTTATGATTCCTTTGATTCTGCGCGCCGGGAAATTCAACAATGGACCATCACGACCTCAACCTGCGRCCATTTCGCTTTGAAGAGATCGAAACGTTGCGATCGATCGAGAAATCCGCGCGCTTGCGTTATGCGGGATGGGACGGTCTCGAGATGGTGGTGGACGCTCCGTCTATCGCCGCAGAACGTTTTCTGAGTGGTGAAACAGTCGTCGCCGAAGTTGACGGCGAATGTGTTGGCTATGTCCTGATGCAACCGCTGGACGGCATGATGTACATTGCCAATATCATGGTGGCTGCCGATTTCTCCGGGCACGGCATCGGCGCAGCATTTCTCGATATGGCCAAATCCAGGGCCAGGGAGTCGAAACTAACCGGCGTTATGCTGACAACCTTCCGGGCACCGCGCTGGAACGGCCCGTGGTTTCGCAAATATGGCTTTGAACCTATGCCGGAAGAGCGGATCGGTCCTTGTCTGCGGGCAATACTCGACCGTCACGCAACGGTTCTCGACATGTCGAAACGCGAAACGCTGTGGGTGGAATGGCACTAGGGTCAGGACCTAATGCATTCTCGCCTCATTCTATCAACAGCAAGCCGCGCTTCCTGTCGCCATCGAACGTGTCCATCGCCTTGAACAAACGTTCTCTCTTGACCAGCCAAGGCTTGTAATTTTCGTTCACGTCGAGAACGAAAACCGCGTCCTCCGCCTCCAGATATCCACCGATGGGCGAATGATGGCCACCACCACCGCCGAAAATCTCTTCCCGGGTAAAGTTTATGATGTAGCGGCGGTCTGGATCGTTGGCGTGTTTCATATGCTCGTGAAATTGCTCGGCGGTCAGGTCGCGAATGACGGAGACTTTTCGCTCGGTATGGGCACGCGCGACTTCGGCGAGTTCGTCCAGCGTCAGCCCGATGATGCAGAAGCCGGTCCAGCATTTGCCCGTGCCTTCGAGGACCTGCGCTTCCGTGGTTTCCTCCTCGCCAATGGAGCGGAAGGCGTTTGCGATGCTTGCCGGGCCACAGCGGGAACCATTGGACTGCCAGGTCACGTCCGAGTTGAATGTAGCGGCAACCGGAAGGCGCCATGCCCGCTCTAGAAGTTCCGGTGTACGGATGACCGATGCCTCTATTGCTGCGGGTGAAACACTGGATTGGCCGGCAACAAAAACAGCGCCGCCGCCCAGCAGACCGGCGCAAAGGACCAAACCAAAAATGAGGCCACGTTTCATCGCCGGCACTCGCAGATTGAGTAAGGATGAAGGTTACCGCATGGTGCCCGACGCAGCAAATTATGCGTGCTCCTGCTCGTCGCAGGTCTGTCAACGGCACGCTAGCGATTGAGGGCCCATCGCTAAGTGCGGAGACTGAAATCGACGTTCATTGATCGCTATGGCTATAGTTTCGTGATAGGATCAGTCTACAGCATATCCGGGGTCTGGGCGAACATTTGGGAAGGGAGATTCCCAATGCTTACTCTTGATCGGCGCAGTTTTCTACAAACAGCAGCCGCAGGTACGTTCGCTGCCGTCGGCACCACTTATAGTAGCTTCGACAATGCCAGTGCGGCTACTGCCGAATCTCCTGCGGAAGCCCCCGGATTCTATCGGTTCGCCCTCGGCGAGGTGCATATTACGTCGCTCTGTGACGGGTTGTTTTTCCTGCCCACGGATAGCATTGCGACGAATGTCGAGGCGGGCGAAAAGAAAGCGTATTTTGATGCACACTACATTGCGTCAGATATCTTCCGGCTCCAGGCCAATCCCCTCCTGATCGAGACCGGGCAAAAGCGGATACTGGTCGACACGGGCATTGGCCCCGGTCAAAGCTGGGCACCTTACGCTGGACGTCTGACTAAATGTCTTGAAGCGGCGGGTATAGCTCCCGATTCGATCAATACGGTTATACTCACCCACTGTCACGGCGATCATATTGGCGGGTTTGGCGGCGATCCGGCCAAGCAGTTCCCAAACGCCGAATTGGTTCTTTCGGAAACCGAACTGGATCTTTGGAATTCACCTGACGCGGCATCTAAGCTGCCGGATTGGGCGGCCGAGGGCGCACCTTCCGTACAGAAGGTATTCGCGGCGCTTGGCGACCGGGTGCGTCCGATCAAGGGCGGCGCCGATGTGGTGACGGGTGTAACCGTTTTGGACACGGCCGGGCATACGCAAGGCCACATTTCGCTGCTGGTGGGTTCCGGAGACAAGCAGATGTTGATTACCGGTGATGCCGTCCCAAGCATCCACATTGCCTTCGATAAGCCGGAATGGCAGATAAAGTGGGACCATGACCCGGACAAGGGTGCCAAAACGCGCCGGGCCCTGCTGGACCGGGCTGCAAATGACAGGCTGCTGGTCGCTGGCTATCACTACCCGTTCCCCGGGGTCGGTCATGTGGTCAAGGAGGGTACAGGTTTTCGCTGGTTACCCACAGACTGGGTCTGGCGCGGCTAAGGTGGAGAGCTTCGAAATAAATTCTCATCAGATGGAAAGCAGCTGAAACTCTGTCTGATAGCTCTGGTCAGCAGGATCGTCATTCCAACTGATTAGCTGCTGGTGAATTGCTCGAGACTATCCTCAGGAGTAAAATCCCTACCCAATAATAAGAAAAAAACTGGATGGGGCCATGAGGAGAAATCGAGACTATTATGATTTTGAAGAAAGACGCACGCGGTCATTCCTGGTAAAGGTCTGCGACTACGGCGTAGCCATAATGTTGCTGATCGGCGTCGGCTACTCGACTTACCTGGACATTGAAGCCCGCTTCAAGCCCAGCGCTCATGAGCAGTTGGCGGCACAGGGCGTCGAAAGCAACACCAAACTGGCGATCAAATAACCTCGCCGCTTGATCGACGATCTTTCTGGCTGGTAGCCCAAAAAAGGGCGCCGGCCTCACCTGCTCCCGATCGGCATCAGACAAGAATTTGCAGACCGGACCTTAGTCTGAGCATTCGCAGGCATTTGGTCCATATTGCCACGATCATTTTGAGAGTACTTTTGGGAGCGCCGGCACCTCCCCCGGGCCGGCGAGGCCTGCTAAAGAGGGTACCGCTTCTTTTTCACACAGCAGACCCACTGACGCTCGATCCTCCGGTTATTTGCGTTCCGGAGGGTCGGGCTTTGGCAGTTGCAGACCTGCGGCCTGACGTAATCCAGTCCAGGCGCAATGGCCGAAGGGCGGATATAGTCGAAGGTCTCTTATCCTTCAGGTCTTTGGTCATAATCAAATTTGCCGAACCCCGGATTAATTGCTATCTTTTGGAAATCATTACATAATTCGCTTGTGCCATCCACCCTAAGTGGCATGAGGCTCGGCGTTGAAGTGTGCGACCAAAATGTACTCCGCCGAGCCTCTTTTTTTAGCCACAGCAGCGGTGATGGAGTGTCGACCGAGGCATGACCGTTCTGCAGCAGTCCGGAAGAGACCTTGTCACCCCCAATCATTGGTGCGATCTGATACAGAAATTAATACTCAACTGATGGATTATTACCTAGTGAGCTTGGCGTTGGATCGTCGGGCGACAACGCCTGGCTACGGGGTTGCTGATTGCACGAGCTGCCTTTCGATGAAGTCGACAAAGGCCCGGGCCTTGGCGCTTGCCTGCCGCCCGGTTGGAAATACTGCCCACAGGTCAAGCAGGGGCAATGACCAATCCTGAAGAACGGGCCTTACCCGTCCGGATTCGAGCTCCGGCGAGAACATCCACTCCGATGCGATGGCGAGCCCAAGTCCGGAAAGCACAGCTTCCCGGATGCCCTCTGCTGCGTTGACGCGGACACGGCCGCCCACTGTAACGGATGCCTGCCTGCCGTTTTGCTGGAACGTCCAGGCCGTTCCGCCGCCGCGCTGGTCGTAGACGATTGTTTGATGCCCGGCGAGATCTGCCGGCACAAGCGGCTCGCCCGCCGTTTCCAAATAAGACGGCGCGCCAAGAACCAATCGTTTGCACTGGGCCAGTTTCCTGGCGGTCAAGCTCGAATCCGTGAGTTGTCCCATACGCAAGGCTATGTCTATGCCGCCCTCGATCAGATCGGTGTTCCGATCGTCGAGGATGATGTCGACGTCGAGGGACGGATACTCGGCCAGGAAAGCGCCAAGGCGCGGCACCACATGCAGCCGTACAAAGGTCACCGCCGCACAGATGCGGATCCGGCCTGACAAATTGGCGCCCGCGCCGCGTGCCGCCATATCGGCTTCGTCCGCCGCCTCGATAGAGCGCCTCGCGTGTTCATAGAAACTCCGTCCGGCTTCTGTCGGCGTCAGCCCATGAGTCGAGCGCAGGAGCAGGCGCACACCCAGCCGGTCTTCAAGCTGGGCGACCGTTTTGGAAACAGCGGGTTGGCCAACGCGCAACTGTCGCGCGGCAAGTGAAAAAGACCCGGTATCGACGACACGAACAAATGTTTCCATGGATGTCAAGCGGTTCATGGTTATTCCCTTATGAGCGGACAATACCGTTTTTTGAATGCCACCCCATGCAAATCTAGCATTGATTATTCCTGTTTGGAATAACCTATAGTCGTGCAGCATTGCTACTCTTGATCCCGGCCCAACGGCGTAATCAGCAAATCGGCATAAATTTTCAGGAGATCCACCATGTCCCAATCTGAACATTTCGATACCGTGATCCTCGGCAGCGGCCAAGGCGGAAAACAGCTTGCCTGGCATCTCGCCCGTTTGGGTCAAAAGGTTGCCGTCGTGGAACGCCGTTGGGTTGGCGGTTCATGCCCTGCAGTCGCTTGCCTGCCCAGCAAGAACGAGATCTGGAGCGCGAGGATTGCACACATCTCGCTCGCAACGCCGCCCGGTTCGGTACGCAGACAGGGCCAGTCAAGATCGACATGGCCAAGGTTCGAGGCCGCAAGCAGGACATGGTCGACCGGGAGATCGCCTTTCACCTGAAGGCCTACAAGGAAAGCGGGGCGGAGCTGATCATGGGGAGCGGACGTTTCGTTGAGCCCAAGACGATCGAGGTAACACTAAACAATGGTGGAACGCGGCTGCTGACCGGCAAGGAGGTCGTTATCAATGTTGGATCGCATGCGGCGATCCCTAACATTCCCGGACTTGAGGCAGCCCGCGCGCTCACGCATATCGAAGCGCTGGAACTGGACTATGTGCCGACCCATCTTATCGTGCTTGGCGGCGGTTATATCGGTATCGAAATGGCGCAGGCCTATCGCCGTTTCGGCGGCCGCGTCACAATCATCGAACCGGGCAAACAGCTTATGAGCCGGGAAGACGCGGATGCCGCGACCGAAATGCAGCGCATTTTGAACGGGGAAGACATTGAAGTTTTGCTGGACGCCCAGCCCCTCAATGTCCATGGCCTTTCAGGAGATGAAGTCAGCGTTACCATTCGCACGGCTTCCGGAGAGCGGACGATCACAGGCAGCGATCTGCTCGTAGCAACGGGGCGCATACCGAATACCGCCGATATCGGGCTTGAACGGACGGGCGTCGAGCTTGATGCCCGTGGCTTTATCCGCGTCAACGAGCGATTGGAGACGACAGCATCCGGTGTCTGGGCAATCGGCGAATGCGCCGGCAGCCCGCAATTCACGCACGTTTCCGTCGACGATTTCCGGATAGTCAGGGACAATATGGCGGGCGGCAACCGCAGGACGGATGAACGACTGGTGCCCTACGTCATGTTCACCGACCCGCCCCTCGCCCGCGTGGGTTTAAGCGAAGGCGAAGCGCAGCGGAAAAATATCCCGGTCCGCGTCGCCCAGATGCCGATGGGCAATGTGTTGCGCACGGAAGCGACGGACGAAACCGAAGGCTACATGAAAGTGCTGGTGAGTGCGACGGACGACCGGATATTGGGCTTCACGATGATTGGCTCCGAGGCGGGCGAGGTAATGGCTGCGGTTCAAATGGCGATGCTGGCGGAACTTCCGTATATGCGGATGCGGGATGCGGTTATTACCCATTTGACAATAGCCGGAGGGCTAGGCCCGCTCCTCAGCGGCATCCCTCCACGCGCTGGGGGATAGCCAATGGAGGTGCGGGCAGCTTTCGGGATTTCGCGAAAAGCCATCAACTAAGCTATTGAAAAGATGGTGATCCAGACTGGATTCGAACCAGTGACCGTCGGCTTAGAAGGCCGTAAGAAATTGTTATGAATCAACGAATGTTTGAAAAAATGAACAGCGCGATAGTGACCTAAAACGAGCAGAGTCTAAACTTTTAGGCCGAGTTAGTTACTGTTACGTACTTGGCCAAATACCCCATTCAATGGTCTCCTGATCCAAAAGATGAAACAGCCAGTCTTACGCATGGCGATGTTTGACCTTAATGCCTCGCTATTTCATGTGATCGCTAGCCGTGTCAGGGTGAGACGACATGCCCTCCAGCAGTCTTTGCAGTAACTGAACGAAGCGCAACCTGAGTATGCCACCACGGTGGCAGAGTTACATGCTCTAAAGAATCCCGAAATCGACCGAGCGATCAAGCTCAACCTGCTGCTCAACCTATAGGAGAAGTAAAATGTCGACTGAAACCAAGCCAACCATCGTTTTCTGCCACGGAATCTGGGCCGACGGCTCGTGCTTCAGCAAGGTGATCCCGGCGTTGCAGGCCGACGGGTACGAGGTGATCGCGGTTCAATATGGCCTGGACTCGTTCGAAGAAGATGTGGCAACGGTGAAGCGCACGCTGAACCGCGTCGGCGGCCCCGTCATCCTCGTCGGCCATTCGTACGGGGGCGCCACCATCACGGCTGCGGGCGTCGATGAGCGAGTGGTCGGTTTGGTCTACGTCGCCGCGGTCGCCCCGGACGCCGGCGAGACCGTGCAGGACCAACTCGACAAGTATCCGTCGGACATCTTCACTCGCGTCGAGGTCGCGGACGGGCGCGCTTGGATGCTTCCAAACGGCACCGAGTTCTTCGCGGGAGACCTCTCAGCGGAAGATCAAAAGCTCGTCTGGGCCACTCATTATGCGCCCGTCTTCGATCTGTTCCACCAACAGAAGCTCACCGCCGACCGCATTGCGTGGAAGTCGAAGCCGAGCTGGTACGTGCTGGCCACGCAAGACCACACCGTGCATCCCGATCTCCAGCGCTGGGTTTCGAAGCGTATGGGAGCGACTGTCACCGAGGTGGCGAGCAGCCACGTGCCGATGCTTTCCCAGCCCGACGTTGTCATCAACGTGATCCGGAAGGCTGCGGCTGCGGTTCAGAACGCCTGACGGTCACCGCCCAACGTCTATGGATGTAGAGAGACTGCCGTCTAAACTCGGCTTCGGAGTGAGTCTAAACTTTCGCAAATTTCGGCAGCTAAGTTATTGAAAAGATGGCGATCCCGACTGGATTCGAACCAGTGACCGTCGGCTTAGAAGGCCGGTGCTCTATCCAGCTGAGCTACGGGACCAATATGAGTTCCCGTGGAGAGCGATCTTCCCGGGAAAAATCGAAAACGCTATGTTAGTGCGTCCAGGGCTGCTTGCGGTCGAAGCGGAAGTTTTCCGAATAAGACACGATACGCCGGCGCGTTTCCTTAGGCTCCAGCACGACATAGTCAATGGCATTTTTCTGCGCATAAGCGATCGCCTCTTCCTTCGTCTCGAAAGTCAGGCGGATCTGGCTCTTCATGTCGCGCGATGAGGTATAGCCCATCAGCGGTTCAATCTTGCGTGGCTGCTCCGGCTCGAACTCAAGTGTCCAGGTATYGGTCTTTGCCTTGCCGGATTGCATTGCGGTTTTTGCCGGGCGGAAGATGCGTGCTGCCATTGAAGAGATTCCCTTGTCTGCAATCCCGATATATTACAGGCTTCAATTCAGTTCCAGCAGCATTTGCTTGGGAAATGGTCGGAGCGGCAGGATTCGAACCTGCGACCCTCTGGTCCCAAACCAGATGCGCTACCAGGCTGCGCTACGCTCCGTCCTTTGTTGACGCTGCTGTCCCTAGAGATATTGGCCTGAGAACGCAATAGCTCAAAACACGAAAAAAGCAGAAAACCGAACGAATGGTTTGCAAAGGCAACGTGTGACGCCAAAAGTCCCACATAAATTGCAAACCTCACTTGTTTGGCCGATAGTCAACGATCGGCTTCCCGGCCGATCAGGTGGCGACTTGACAGAAAAGTGAAGTCAGGAACCACAAAAGTTGACCTTTTCGTCTAGTCATCACGAGCAATAAGGCTAGATCGATGGTCAACGCAATTCACCAATCGAATCCCCGGAGTTTGCAAATGAGTGCTTCCAACGATTATACGCCGCCGAAGGTTTGGACCTGGACTAAAGAGAGTGGGGGCCGCTTCGCAAATATCAACCGGCCGATCGCAGGGCCGACACATGAGAAAGACCTGCCGGTCGGTCGCCATCCGCTTCAGCTCTATTCTCAGGGTACGCCGAATGGTGTGAAGGTTACGATCATGCTCGAGGAGCTTCTGGCGCTCGGTCACCGGGGGGCGGAGTATGACGCCTGGTTGATCAATATCAATGACGGTGACCAGTTCGGTAGCGGTTTTGTCGCGATCAACCCAAACTCCAAAATACCCGCTTTGGTGGATCGCAGTGGCCCGAAACCTATCCGGGTTTTCGAATCCGGTTCTATCCTCATCTATCTCGCCGAGAAATTCGGTGCGTTCCTTCCGACGGAAACAGCGGCGCGCGCCGAATGTCTGTCATGGCTGTTTTGGCAGATGGGGAGTGCACCTTATCTCGGAGGCGGGTTCGGCCATTTCTACGCCTACGCGCCGACTAAGATCGAATATGCGATCGACCGATTTGCCATGGAAACCAAACGCCAGCTCGATGTGCTCGATCGCCGCCTCGCGGAAAGCGAGTATTTGGGAGGCAGCGAATACACCATCGCCGATATTGCAGTCTGGCCGTGGTATGGCGGACTGGTCAAAGGGCGGCTTTATGAAGGCGCGGAATTCCTGAAGGTGCAGGATTACAAGAACGTGGTGCGTTGGGCCAACCAGATCGACGAACGCCCGACAGTCAAGCGTGGCCGGATGGTCAATCGCACATCTGGTGAACCTTCGACCCAGTTGCGTGAGCGTCACGATGCGAGCGACTTCGAGACGAAGACCCAGGACAAATTGGCCGCCAAAGGCTGATTTGCCTGCTAGAGAAGCGTTCTGCTGGCAGTAATGGCTTGCTGCCAGCTAGTTTATGCAGCTTTTTCGTTGGGAGTTCGCGCCGGATCGAAAACCTGAAAAGTGTTCCGTCCCGCAGCTTTTGCAGCATAGAGGGCGGTATCGGCATTTTTTACGACATCAGACGGCACACAGTCATCGATGAGCGCGATACCCACTGATGCCCCAAGCTTTGGTGACTGACCGAAAAACTCCAAAGGTTTGCTCACAGAACCGACGATCCGCTGTGCAAGGTCTGTAATCGCGTCCTGACCAAATTGGGGTCCCAGCAAAATGGCGAATTCGTCGCCGCCAATTCGGGCCACGACCTCAGCCTCGTGACATAGAGCAAGGAGACGATTGGCTACCTCTTTCAGGCACTCATCGCCGACGGGGTGCCCCAGGCTATCGTTGATAATCTTGAAACCGTCGAGATCGATTAGGAGCAATGCGCCGCGCGGACTTTGACCGGCATCAATTTTACACAAATCTGCAAGTCTCATCTGGAACTGGCTGCGGTTGGCCAGTCCGGTCAAAAGGTCGAAGTCGGCCAGATATCGCRTGCGGTCCAACAAAATCTTTTGCTCGGTGATGTCCTGTTTCATGCCAAAAATGCGGACGGGTACGTCATTTTCGGATTCAACCGTTGCAGTAATTCGTATCCAGCGGCGATTGCCTTGCACCGTTATGATTTCGGCATCCATCTCGAAGCCGCTGCGATCTTCAATTGCTCTTCTGCGGCGTCGCTGGAGTTCTTTCGCAGTGTTCTCCGCATAGCATTCCACGATCTGGTTTCGATTGAGATTCGACCCGCGCGGCAGGTCAAAGATGTCATAGACCACGTCGGTCCAATGCAATGTCTCGTCGGGAAGGCTGCACTCCCACACACCAATCCGGGCAGCTACCGACGCTCGTGCGAAGATTTTGYGACTGTGTTCCAGTGCAGTGGCCTGATCGCGGATTGTGGATTCTTTAGCCTGTAACTCCGCTTTCAAGCGGGCAATGACGGCGGACTCGAGCAGCGGGACATCGGACATATAAAACTCTGTTGCTTAGAGCGAGAGCGGGCATAGTGGCGCGAAAGTTGTTAATACACTTTATCAAGTGGCTTCGTCTCGCAGAAAATCGATGAGAGAATGCTGAAGCTTCGTCCGCCAGCCCGCCAAAGAGTGGCGGGAACTTGAGTCGTCTCAAGTCGCCGGGCTTCGCCGCACCTGCCAGGCAAGTCGTGCAAGCGCACCGCCAACGCTGATCAGTTGAATTCCGAGCAGCAATCCGACGAGCCATAGCGCCGTGACCGGCAGGCTTGCCCAAAGCACCAGAGAGAGCAGGACACCGATCAGCCCGCTGGCCAGCACCCAGCCCCAATAGGGAAATGGACGGATCGTTAGCGCAAAGACGATCTTTGAGATGCCTTCGATCATGAAGAAGACGATCAGGAGAAGCGTGACCGTCAGCAGGCCCTGCGCCGGATCACGCAGGAAGAGGAAGCCGATAAGGAAAGCAAGGATAACGGAGATGAGTTGCAGCCAAAAGTGCGGCACATGCCGTGCTCCCACAAGGCTGATGCCCTGCGCAACGCCACTGATGATCAACAGCCAGCCCAACATGATGATGACCGCCACCGACGACATAATGGGATAGATGATCGCCAGGACGCCTGCTACGACGAGAAGCGCTCCTTGAATGASGTACCACAACGAGTACCGCTTGACCGTTTCCCGCATGGCCGCACGGAAAACCTCCGCGGCCGAATCCAATGACATCGACATGATCTGCTCCACTTCCCCAGTGCCCCACCTACTGCCGAAACAGCTGTATCCAGCGATCCTGAATTCTGCATTCATGATGAACAAGTACGTAACGGTAACACGCCTGACGGCTGATGGGCCCTCGAACCAATGTCTATCTCTTCTGTTCGCAAAATATTCGTTTGATGGTATTTGCAAACGAATTCTGCCTTATGGTTTTACCAGGTTGAACGCGATGACAGGATTGCCGTGAGCAGGTTGATATCGGAGCTGTATGAGGGAAACACCAACAGGGCACACCGGTTCCGGTATGCGTTACTGGCTTTCGATATCGCCACTGTCCTGTTCGTGATCGGCACATCCTTTCTTCCGCGTACCCAGCTCATTGAATGGGCCGATACTGCCATCGGTCTGGTTATTTTGCTTGATCTCGTCGCCCGCTTTTCGACTGGCGAGATGACGATGCGGTCTATCTTCCGGCCCTCGACGCTTGCGGATTTTGCCGCCGTTTTCTCCTTTCTTGCCCCGCTTTCCGGTGAAGGTTTCGGATTTCTAAGAATTCTTCGGACCCTCCGATTACTTCACACCTATCAGGTTCTCGCCCGGCTGCGCGTCGACTTCCCATTTATTCGCGAATACGAGGATGCGCTGATCGCCGCCCTCAATCTTTTGGTGTTCCTCTTCATCATGACGGGTGTTGTCTACGAGACGCAGCACCGGACCAATGCAGAGATCGCCAACTATGCCGACGCGTTGTATTTTACTGTCACGGCCCTCACGACAACGGGTTTTGGAGACATCACGCTCGAGGGTACGAGCGGCCGATTGATATCAGTGTCGATCATGATTTTTGGTGTGACGCTTTTCTTGCGGCTTGCCCAAGTGCTGTTTCGGCCAAACAAAGTTCGCTACCTATGTCCGACTTGCGGCCTTAGCCGGCATGATCCCGATGCAGTGCATTGCAAAGCGTGCGGGGCCATACTGAATATCGAAAACGAGGGCGAAGGTTGAGAGCCCGTTTAGCGGAAGTTTGACCGATACAAAGGGAGGGATAAAACGTGTTCTATGCCATTTTGGCTTACCACGAAGAGGAAGTGGTCGAATCATGGACCAAAGAGGGGGACGCGGCGCTGATGGCCGAACTGCTCGAGGTCAATCAGCGCCTCGTGCGCGAAAAGCTTTTGGGCCCGGCGGCACGGCTTGGTCCAACGCAGCGCGCCGTGACCTTGCGTGGCAAGGACGCCGGCGTGATCATCGACGGCCCTTTTGCCGAGACCAAAGAGCAGTTGCTCGGTTTCTACATTGTGGATTGCCCGACGCTTGAGGACGCCGTTGCGGCCGCACGCGACCTGCGCCGCGCCAATCCGACTGCCGTTTATGAAATCCGGCCAATCCTGCTCTATCGCCCGGGAGCGCCGCTGCTGCCTGAACAGAATTGATAAGGCGCACTAGAGAAATTCCGTTTTTCTCGAATCACGGAATTGCTCTAACTCTTTGTTTTTACGCAATTCCGGACGCAAAACGGTTCCCACTTTTGCTGGACTTGCTCTAGAGCTCAAACGCCGCCTGGCCCTCGTCGCTCGCGGTGACGACGCTGGCGGCAAGAGCACGGGTGATCCTCGATTTCTTTTCGAGTGCGGCGCGGTCCAGCCGTTCGACAATGCGATTGGCCGTAGAGAGCGAACGCTCGATATGGCTGACGAGGAAGTTGATGACATTGGGATCAACAGCAATCTGCCGATCAGCGAAGAGCTTGTAGAGAACGCCCGAGAGCAGCATGTCGTCCGGCTCGCCGATTTCTACGGTCGTTGCCGCTTTCAGGCGCGAGGCGAGATCCGGCAAGGTCACCGGCCAGTTGGCAGGCCATTTGCGCGAGGTCATCAGCAGACTGGAGCCGCTCTGGCGCACAGTGTTGATCAGGTGGAAAAGGCCGGGTTCATCGATCTGACCTGAGCCGATGTCGTCGATCAGGAATGGGCCCTTCTCGCCCGATGCGGTACCGATGCTCTGCGCATCAAGAACGATAGCATCGGATTCCGCTTTCCAGACGGCGGCAAGATGGGTTTTGCCCGAGCCTGTCGGACCGGCCAACACGACGACGGGCGATATCCAGCCCGGCCAGCGATCGACAATATCCACCGCAGCCATATTGGATGCGGACACGATCAGATCGTCACGGGAATAGCCGGGTTCGTGGCCAAGATCGAGCGGCAACTGGCGCGGTGTACTTACATCGGTCATGGAGCGATGAAATACAGCCAGCAACGCTGCACTGTCATCTGATTTCTTTGGTCTTATCGTTTTTGCGATAGTCGCCTGTGTAGAGCGGGGATTGCTGATAGCGATGGATGACGAAGCGCACGAGAACGCCGACAGCGGCGGCTGTCGGCACGGCGATGAGCATGCCGGTGAAACCAAGCAACGAGCCGAAGGCAAACAGCGCAAACATCAGCCAGACGGGATGGAGGCCCACGGACGAACCGACAAGCTTCGGCTGAAGAATATTGCCCTCGATGAACTGCCCAATGCCGAACGCAATGGCGACATAGAGGACATTGATGTAGTCGGGCCAGAACTGCACCAGCGCCACGCCAAGTGCCAGAAGCAGACCGACCAGCGAGCCGACATAGGGAATGAAGCTGATCAGACCGGCAAAGAGACCGATCAGCAGACCGAAATTCAGCCCAGTAACCGTGAGGCCGACCGCATATATGATACCGAGAAGGAGACACACCGTGCCCTGCCCGCGAACGAAACCGGCGATGGCTTTGTTCATATCGCGCGCTATGACGCGAACAGTATGGACGTGTTCACGGGGAACGAGCTTGTCGATCTCTGTGACCATGCGGTCCCAGTCGAGCAGCATGTAAAATGCCACGACGGGCGTGACGACGAATAGCGCCACGACATCGATCAAGGTCTTGCCAGAACTCCAGATCGACTGCAGCAGGGTAGTAAGGAAGCCGGCGCCCTGCTGGAGAAGCGAATCCAGACTGCTGCGGATGACCGAAGCATCAACACCAATGAAATCCTTCAACCATTGCGAGTCGCGATTGGCGATGAGTTCCTGCAAACGCGATACATAACTTGGCAAACGCACGATAAAATCGCTCATCTGCGAGGCGAGTACAGGCACGAGGATGATGAGAAGCAGCGCAAAGGTGACGACAAACAGGACGAGGATGACAATCGTCGCCAGCAGCCGCGACAAGCCGAAACGTTGCAGATGGTCGGCGACTGGATCAAGAAAATAGGCGAGTACTAGTCCCGCGACAAAAGGCAGGAGGATCGATGAGAACAGGTAAAGGAAAAACGCCAGGAAAAGCATCGCGCCCGTCCAGAATACGGCTTGGCGGCGAACGCTTGCGCCAAGCGTGGTGACCTGGACATCGACATGAATGTCCTTGTCTGGAATTTCGACCGGAACAGGATCCGTTTTAGTCTTGCTTATGCTCTTGCTCATATCCCGCCATGTGTTTCGTCCACGTCATGAGATAGGCAGTCGCGGAAGCTGCGGTCAAGAGGGCAACTATCCATACTAATACCACGCGACTGCCGGTGAGTGAAAAATCAAATGCAATATCCGCCAGTGTGACCGCGACAAGGATGATCTGAAACGCCGTATTCGCCTTGGACACCAGCAGCGGATGCATTTCCAACGGTTTGCCGATGACCGCACCGAGGAGCACCGCGCCTATAATGAAGATATCGCGTGAAACGACGATGACGACCAGCCAGACTGGCAACTCCTTGACAAAACCAAGCACCACAAACAGCGAGACCAGAAGGAGTTTGTCGGCGATGGGATCGAGATAGGCACCGAGCTCTGAACCCTGGTTGTAGCGCCGGGCAATGAAACCATCGATGCCGTCGGAGACGCCGGCGACAACGAAGCCTATCAGCGCGGCTCCGACATATCCCGACAGCAAGGCCATCACGATGAACGGAACGAGAATGAAGCGGAAGATCGTGATGTAGTTGGGAATTGTCACACTAGTGGTCCGATTTTGACATTCGTATCACATTTTTGCAAAGCCCGTTTGCGAATGTCAAAATCAAAGGACCACTAGCAAGACTATGCTTCTAGTGGAACTTTGAATTTGACATTTGAGTACGAGCATTGCGGCTGCGTTGGACCCAAATGTCAAATTCGTTCCACTAGGTCCGCTTCCTTAATCAGTGTGTCTTAGTCTAAATGGAGAGAATGAGTGTGGTGCTCAAGCCCAAACGATGGGCAAGATGTCGATAAGTGGCGTTTTCCYGGTCCTTGAGGTACTGAGACCTTGCAGCAGCGCCAGAGTCGTGCCATTTCGCGGGCAACAATCCGGAGCAGATCATGAATACCAAGAACGAGCCCGCCAAAGGTGGCAAAAATGGCCTTACCTACGCGCAGGCGGGCGTGGACATCGATGCCGGCAATCTGCTTGTTGAAAAGATAAAGCCGATCGTGCGTTCCACGCGCCGGCCGGGCGCCGATGGCGAAATCGGTGGTTTTGGCGGACTTTTCGACCTGAAGGCCGCAGGTTTTACCGATCCCGTGCTGGTTGCAGCCAATGATGGTGTCGGCACCAAGCTGAAGATTGCCATCGATGCAGGCGTACATGACACCGTCGGCATCGACCTCGTCGCCATGTGCGTCAATGATCTCGTCGTGCAAGGCGCCGAGCCTCTGTTCTTCCTCGACTATTTTGCCACCGGCAAGCTCGATCCGGATCAGGGTGCGGCTATCGTCAGCGGGATTGCCGAAGGTTGCCTGCAGGCCGGTTGTGCGTTGATCGGCGGTGAAACGGCGGAGATGCCGGGCATGTACCGCGATGGCGACTATGACCTTGCCGGCTTTGCCGTGGGCGCAGCCGAGCGCAATCAGTTGCTGCCGTCCGGTGACATTGCCGAGAGCGATGTCATTCTCGGCCTCGCCTCTTCCGGTGTTCACTCCAACGGATTTTCGCTGGTACGGCGCATCGTAGAACTTTCGGGCCTTGGCTGGGATGCCGACGCGCCTTTCAGGACCGGCACGACGCTGGGCGAGGCGCTGCTGACGCCGACGCGGATCTATGTAAAGCCGCTGCTCGCTGCCATTCGCGAAACCAATGCGATCAAGGCGCTGGCGCACATTACCGGCGGCGGGTTCCCGGACAATATTCCCCGCGTGCTGCCCAAGAACCTGACGGCGAGCATCGACCTGTCGGCCATCAAGGTTCCGCTCGTGTTTTCGTGGCTGGCAAAGACCGGCGGCGTCGAGCGCGATGAAATGCTGCGGACGTTCAATTGCGGTATCGGCATGATTGCCGTGGTCGCGCCCGACAATGTCGATGCGGTGCTTGCGGCTCTGAACGAACAGGGCGAACAGCCTGTGCGGCTCGGCACGATGGTTGCACGCACCGATGCCGGGGTTGTCTATCAAGGCACGCTGGCGCTGTGAGCACACCGAGAAAACGCGTCGCCATCCTGATATCCGGACGCGGCTCCAACATGAGCGCGCTCATCGGAGCTGCAAAGAACTCAGATTATCCGGCGGAAATCGTTGCGGTTATCGCCAATAAGACAGATGCCGGCGGGCTGGAAACAGCACGGACACAGGGCATTCCAGCATTTGCCATTCCCCATCCCGATTTTCCCTCGAAGCGCGAGCATGAAAAGGCTGTTTCTGAAGCGCTGCAGGCTGCAAAGGCCGACATCGTCTGCCTTGCGGGTTACATGAGAATTATCTCGCCGGAATTCGTAAGTGAGTGGGAGGGAAAGATGCTCAATATCCACCCTTCCCTGCTGCCGCTGTTCAAAGGCCTCCATACGCATGAGCAGGTGCTCGAAGCCGGAATGCGCGTGCATGGCTGCACGGTGCACTTCGTCACCGCGGGCACAGATGAAGGCCCGATCATTGCCCAGACCGTCGTGCCGGTGGAGAGCGGCGATACGACCGACACGCTCGCTGAACGGGTGCTGTCAGTGGAGCACGAAACCTATGTGCGGGCGCTCGCGCTGGTTGCAAGCGGCAAAGCTGTGATGAAGGACGGGCGGACGGTTTTTACCCACTAGCCTGACTACGCGGCATCTTGATGGTCTTTCGATGTTCGGACAAAGGATAGGCGAAATCCGAGAGCCTCGGCAACTTTGGTAATCGTCGCCAATTCCGGATTGCCTTCGCCGCTCAAGGCTTTGTAGAGCGTTTGACGGGTAAGCCCGGTCTTGCGGGCAAGATTGGTGATACCTCGAGCTCGAGCGATGTCACCCAATGTACGGGCAATATCCGAAGAACTACCTTCCTCGCATGCTGCCAGTAAATATTCTTCGATCATCTCTTCAGAGTCCAGGTAACGTACCGGATCAAACTTACGTAATTTGATCATAGTTTTCGTCCTTTGAATTCTCGTGCTAAGTCTTTTGCTGCTTTAATATCCCGATCTTGCGTGTTCTTGTTGCCACCGCACAACAGGATGACGATCACATCACCCCGCTCCAGAAAATAAACCCGATAGCCTGGACCATAGTTGACTCTAAGTTCGCTAACGCCTTCACCTACGGGCTTAACATCTCCCGGATTCCCGGCCATGAACCGACGCAGCCTTTGGTTTATTCTGGCCCTCGCCCGAATATCTCGTAAATGTTTAAACCACGAGGAAAAGGCCTCGGTTTCTTGAAATTTCTTCACAAATTTTGTAAACCATAGTTGTCAAAATGTCTAGATATCAAAAATTTCAGAGCGTTAAGAAACACGCCCACAGTGCCACAAGTCTATTCTACCGCCAACCRCACCCAGACCTTGTTATCATGGAAAGYAGCGCCACCATTGGGTGCTGGAGCATCGGCGCCGGTCAGGACATTGATGCCCTCGCCTCGCTCGAAAGCCGAATTGGCAAAGATGCCTTCAGAGATTACCACGCCGCGTTTGGTTACGGCCTGAATGCGCGCATGTACAACGACTTCGCCGCGATCATTGCCTATCTCAACGCGCGCGCCGTCTTCGATACCGAGTTCGGCCGCATCTTCCGGATGGATAAGCAGCTCTGGCCGCCTCTCCTTGACCCCCGAAGTCGGGGTTTCAGAGAAGGTAGAGTTCAGGAAATTATGTGCAGGAGACGTCGCCAGGCGGAAGGGGTGCTTCTCATCCGCGACTTCGATTGCCTGCCAGTAGTCCGGCCATTGTGGCAATGTTTCGAACGGGCCCTGCAGGCCCATTGATTGCGGCGGCCGATTGGGCGACGGGCCGTTGGTCCAATCCGGCTTGAAACGGAACTTGCCATCCGGCCAGCTGAACCCTTTTTCATAGTGCGCCGTTTCGAAATCCGGCTGGATGTCGAGCCAGCGGGTTTCCTTCAGCACGTCGAAGCCGGGCAGATTGCTTGCTGCCATCATGTTGTCGATGAGTGTTTTCGCGTCGAGATCGAAGCCGGGGAAATTACCCACACCGAGGCGTTTCGCCAGTTCATTGACGACAAAGAGGTTCGGGCGTGTTTCACCTGGACCATCGATCAGCTTTGGACCGAGCACGATGTGCTGCTGGCCGCCGCCGCGATAGATGTCGTCATGCTCCATAAACATGGTGGCCGGGAGAACGACGTCGGCGAGTTTGGCGGTGTCGGTCATGAACTGCTCATGCACGGCCATGAAGAGATCGTCGCGCAACATACCCTGCTTCACCAGACGCTGTTCGGGCGCGACATTGGCTGGGTTGGTATTCTGCACCAGCATCGCCATGACTGGCGGGCCGCCAAAGAGCGCGGCCGGATCGCCGGTGAGCGCCGGACCGATTTTGCACTGGTCAATGTGCCGGACAGACGGGTCGGCAAATGCACGGCCTTCGATCTCCCGCTTGTCCATGCGGAAAATACCTGAATTCGAATGGAAGCCGCCGCCGCCCTCATATTTCCAGGCGCCGGTGACAGCCGGAATTGACAGCGCAGCGTGCATGTTGACTGCACCGTTGCGCTGGCGGGCAAAACCATAGCCGAGACGGAAGAATGTTCTCTTGGTGGTGCCGACGAGCCGGGCGAACTCTTCGATCTCGGCGATGGTGAGACCGGTGATCGCAGCAGCCCATTCCGGTGTGCGGTCCTTCAAGTGTTGCTCGAGGCCCTTCGGATCGTCGGTATAGGCGTTGAGATAGTCCCAATCGGCAAGCCCATCGCGAAACAGCACGTGCATGACGGCACAGGCAAATGCACCGTCGGTTCCGGGTTTGAGGACAAGCCCCAAGTCCGCCTGCCGGACGGTGGCGGTCTCATAGATGTCGATGGCAACAATCTTGGCACCGCGATCCTTGCGGGCGCGGACGGCATGGGTCATGACATTGACCTGAGTCGCCGCAGCATTGGTGCCCCAGATCACGACACAATCTGACTTTGCCATTTCGCGCGGATCGACACCGCCGAGCTTGCCGGTGCCGGCGAAGAAGCCGGTCCAGGCCAGGTTGGTGCAGATGCTATCGAACTGGTTGGAATATTTCTTGGCGTGGCGCAGGCGATGGATCGAATCGCGCTGCACAAGACCCATGGTGCCGGCGTAGTAATAAGGCCACACGCTCTCAGAGCCGTATTCGGCTTCCGCTTTCAGAAACCGTTCAGCGATCAGGTCGAGCGCCGCGTCCCAGCTCGCCTCTTTCCATACGCCCTCGCCCTTCGCACCACCACGAATGACAGGCTTCAGCAACCGTTCAGGATGATGAATGCGCTCGGCATAGCGGGCAACCTTGGCGCAGATGACGCCAGCCGTGTAGCTGTTCTCTTTGGCACCGCGCACGCGGCCGATATGGCCCGTATCGAGCACCTCAATATCAAGGGCGCAGGTCGAAGGGCAATCATGGGGACAGGCGGAATGGCCCGTGCGGAGCAGGACAGGTTTGTTCATCGGCTATCCATAGCGCAAATTCCGGCAGTCACAAATGCTGCTTTTTGTATTGGTGACAAGCTTAACGCCCGCACGATGTGCTGATAGTTAAGTAATTACTTTAGTATTATGTCGGGAGGAATGAAATGTCGCTGAAGCTGTATTATCACCCGCTATCGTCGTTCTGCATGAAGGTGCTGACCGCACTTTATGAGAAAGACCTGCCCTTCAAGAAGGAAGTTGTCGATTTCATGGACCCGGTGGCAAGCGCGAGCTTTACCGAGATCTGGCCGATCCGGCAATTTCCTGTGGTCCGGGACGAAGCGCGCGGCAAGACGGTCCCTGAATCCAGCCTGATCATCGAATATCTCGACCTGCATTATCCGGGGAAGGCGCAGATGCTGCCAGCCGATATCGAGTTGGCATTCAGGGCACGGCAGCTCGACAGATTTTTCGACCTGCATGTCCAGGTGCCGATGCAGAAGATCGTTACAGATAATTTCAGGCCGGACGGCCAGAACGACGCGTTCGGAGTCAACGAGTGCAAGAAGAAACTCGCGGTTGCCTATGGCATCCTGGAAAAGGAACTTGCGAACACCATTTGGGCGACAGGCGATCACTATACGATGGCGGACTGTGCGGCTTCACCGGCACTTTTCTATGCCAATATGACTGTCCCGCTCGGTGCCGAACATCCGAACGTATCGCGTTATCTGGACAGGCTGATGAACCGGCCATCCTTTGCGAGAGCAGTGGACGAAGCACAGCCTTATTTCCACATGCGGCCGGAGTGATTCAAATCACCAGGTGCTGCACTCTTTCGATAGCCCAATGATAGAAACTTCCAGGTTCGGCAGGCAGATCTGTCGGCTTCTTCTTGTGGATATGGAACCCGATGAAGTCTTTGTGGCGTGTCGGTTCCAGACCATATTTCGGGTCGAATATGCGAAGTGCATCACGGCCCGTCCAATAGTAGAAACTCTGTTTCGGTGCAGCATCTGTGAAAAAACCGTGCCGGCGCGCCAGACGTGAGATGCCATCATTGCCAAAGACAGTATGGCCGATCATCGCCGTCGTGACTTCTTTGCCATTCCAGCGGGCCAGGGCCGGCTTGATCACCCGACGGTGAAAGCCGAGCCAATCGGGGAGAACTTCGGTTCCCTGGATATAGGCGACAAAATCGCCGATGATAGGATTATCCATTGGCAGATACAGTGCGGAAACGCCGAGCCTCGTCAGCGTATCATGCGCGAGATATGGTTTGTCCGGCGCTGGGAGAAACGGTTTGAACAGGTAAACATCCGTATCGAGCCAGGCGCCCTGGTCGTATTTCATCAACATAACCCGGAACAGATCGCTGAACTGGAGGATCGAAACACCGGGTGTCGTAGCTGGAAAATTACGGTTGATTCGCGCGAAGGTGCCACGGGGAAGGATTTGCTGGGCATCGTGAACTTCGATGCCAGCCGGTATGTTATCAATCTTGCCGTATGAAAAAAGTTTTACGCGATGCCCTGCCAAGAGCATTGATGCGAGACATATTCGGTCAACAAAACGCAGAGATGGACCGAACCAGAAGGTGCAAATATCCAAGATTTATCCAAGTCTGAATAGGCCCGAGCAAAAATGCGTAACCGCAGATAGGGCGCACATCCAATGTTTGCCAGTACATTACAAAAATTTAAGCCAGGCGCATGACGGCGGCGCCCATTGCGATCAAAGCTACAGCCGCAAGGCGCTTCGGCCCGACGCTTTCCTTGAGAATGAATGCCGAAATAGCCACCGCAAACAGGATCGCTGTTTCCCGCAAGGCAGCAACCGCGGCGACCGGCGCCATGGTCATGGCCCAAAGCGCAAGACCGTAGGAGCCAAGCGTGCCTACCCCGCCGATCGTTGCGAGCCGCGTCCGCTTGAGGAAATGCGGCCACAATTCACCCGGGCGCATGATCATCGTCCAGATGAACAACGGCACCGCATTCAGGACAAACACCCACATCGTATAGGAAGCCGGAGCGCCCGAGTGACGAACTCCGACGCCGTCGATCAGCGTATAGG
>NZ_JBFUMG010000025.1:0-22241 GCF_054049495.1 Phyllobacterium sp. P5_D12
CCCCTCCGCTCTCACCGCCGCTCATCGCACCTTGCCGCTCGGCTCGCGCGTCAAAGTAACCAACCAGCGCAATGGCAAGACGGTCGTGGTGCGCATCAACGATCGGGGGCCGTTTGTCAGGGGCCGCATGCTCGATCTCTCGAAAGGTGCGGCTAGCCGCCTTGGCTTTATCGGCGCTGGCCACACCAATATCTGCATGGCCCGCTTGTAACCTCGCAGGATGTTGATGCCGTCTCGGCATTGACCTTGACCATTGAACGTGACATCGCCATGTGAACACTCCTAATCCTGTCGGGGGACGTTCCATGGCACTCAAAGTCGCGGTCCAGATGGACCATATCAATTCAATCCGGATCGCTGGCGATACAACTTTTGCGCTTTGCCTCGAGGCGCAAAAACGCGGTCACATACTCTACCACTATACCCCCGACCGGCTCAGCATGCGCGATGGCGTGGTTTCTGCGCGCGTGGAAGAACTCAGCGTCCGCGATATCGAAGGTGATTATTATACGCTGGGAGAACCGGTTTCGCGCGATCTGTCGGAAATGGACGTGGTTCTGCTACGCCAGGACCCGCCCTTCGACATGAATTACATCACGACCACGCACATGCTGGAGCGGATCCATCCGAAGACGCTTGTCGTCAACGATCCAGCCTGGGTGCGCAACAGTCCGGAGAAGATTTTCGTCACCGAGTTTCCCGATCTGATGCCGGAAACGCTGATCGCCAAGGATCCATTGGAAATCGCGGCATTCCGCAAGGAATTCGGCGATATCATTCTGAAACCGCTTTATGGCAATGGCGGCGCAGGTGTGTTTCACTTGGCCGATGGCGACCGCAACTTGACGTCATTGCTGGAAATGTTCGGCCAGATGTTCCGCGAACCATTCATCGCACAGCGTTATTTGAAAGATGTGCGTTCGGGCGACAAACGGATCATCCTGATCGATGGCGAGCCTGTCGGCGCGATCAACCGAGTGCCATCTGAAACCGACTCGCGTTCCAACATGCATGTGGGCGGCCGCGCCGAGAAGACTGAACTCACGGATCGTGAACGCGAAATCTGCGCGCGTATTGGACCGTCCTTGCGCGAGCGCGGTTTCATTCTGGTGGGTATTGACGTGATCGGCGACTATATGACCGAGATCAATGTCACTTCTCCGACGGGCGTTCGCGAGGTCAAACGTTTCGGCGGGGCAGATATTGCGGCGCTGTTTTGGGATGCGGTGGAAGCCAAACGACAGTAATTCTCATCCCTCCGATCTGTGCACTTATTGTTCTTGTCATGCAGATTGAAGTGTGCTGATGTACGTTCTTTAGCATTCTTCATTTTCAAACGTCTGCATTTTCAAGAAAGATTTCATGGTTACCCGCGTTCGTACGGTTGCCTTCCAAGGTATTGAAGCTCAGCCTGTCGATGTGCAGGTGATGATTGCCCCCGGCAAAATGGGAATGCATATCGTCGGTCTTCCGGACAAGGCGGTCGCCGAAAGCCGGGAGCGGGTCCAGGCGGCACTACATGCCTCCGGGCTATCAATGCCCGTCAAGAAGGTGACGGTGAATCTCGCGCCTGCCGATTTGCCCAAGGAAGGAAGCCACTACGATCTGCCGATCGCCGTGGGGTTGATGGCGGGGCTGGGTGCGATGCCCGCCGACGCATTTCAGAACTATGTGGTGCTGGGTGAACTGTCACTTGATGGAACCATTACCCATGTCGCGGGTGTGCTGCCCGCAGCAATTGCTGCCAACCGGCAAGAGAAGGGGCTGATATGCCCGGCATCCTGTGGCCCGGAAGCCGCATGGGCCGGCTCAGACATCGATATTCTTGCGCCGCGCAGTTTGATCCAGCTTGCCAATCATTTTCGCGGTACACAGGTCCTGTCACGTCCTGAGCCCGTCATGCAGACGAGCGCGCTGGGACTGCCAGATCTTGCAGATATAAGAGGCCAGGAAAGTGCGCGGCGCGCGCTGGAGGTCGCGGCAGCGGGTGGACACAACCTCTTGATGATGGGCCCGCCAGGATCCGGCAAATCCATGCTGGCGCAGCGTCTGCCCTCCATCCTTCCGCCATTGCTGCCGCGTGAGTTGCTCTATGTCTCGATGATCGCCTCGATCGCCGGCGAACTCATGGGCGGCAAACTGACGGACAGACGGCCATTTCGCGCACCGCATCACTCGGCATCTATGGCGGCTATGGTTGGCGGTGGTATTCGGGCAAGGCCTGGCGAAGTCTCGCTGGCCCGTCGCGGCGTACTGTTTCTCGACGAGTTTCCAGAGTTTACGCCGCAGGTTCTGGATTCGTTGCGCCAACCCCTGGAAACCGGTGAATGCATGATCGCGCGCGCCAATCACCGTATCTCCTACCCGGCGCAGATCCAGCTTGTTGCGGCTATGAATCCGTGCCGTTGCGGCATCGCGGGGGAACCCGGCCATCAGTGTGCGAGGGGGCCACGATGCCGGCAGGATTATCAGGCGAGGATTTCTGGCCCCCTGCTGGACCGTATCGACATCAGGATTGACGTCCCGTCCGTGAGTGCTACCGATCTCATAYGCCCGCACTCTTCGGAAAGCAGCGCATCCGTCGCTGAACGGGTCGCGCGAGCGCGGACAATCCAAAAGAGGCGCTACGAGGAATTGGGGTTTCCAACGATCACCACAAACTCGCAGTGCTCAGTTGCTCTGATCGAACAGGTGGCACAACCGGATGAACCCGGCGTTTCCTTGCTGCAGCAGGCGAGCGAGCAAATGCGCTTCTCCGCCCCGGGCCTATCATCGGGTGTTAAAAGTTGCGCGGACCCTTGCAGACCTCGACCGACAAGAAATCGTCGGGCGCATTCATCTTGCCGAAGCCATCTCGTACCGGATGGGTGCGGATTCGATGTCGACAGCTTGAGCAGAGCTACCTCACGAGGCGATTCCGTTAACACACATAAAAACTGCCAGACCTTCTGATCTGGCAGTTTTTGAACTCGGTTGAGGTCGACTTCGCCCGATTATTGGACCGAACCGACCAGAATATTGGTGGGAGCCTCAATGCTGACCCAGCGACCCGAATTGTTGGTCGCCTGGCGTTTAAGGTAGGTATATGGGGTTTCTGACCAGTTCTTTACGCCGTCAACAAGGTTATCAAGGACGAAGTCACCCTTGTCAGTGCGGACGGTCAGCACAGCGTGACCTTCACCATCGGGTTTGCGCACCACGGTAATCAATAGATTTGCCGGAGAAATGCCCGACTGCATCAGGTCGCGTCGCTTCAAAAGGACATAATCCTCGCAATCGCCAACCTTGTCAGGATAKGCCCAATATTCTTCAACGCCGTAGATTTCCATATCGGTCAATGGCTTGATCTTATGGTTGTCATTGCTGTTGACGTTGACGATCAACTGCCAGAAATCATGGTTCATCTTTTCGGGCATGACATTCCGGCTGCGTATGGAGCATTCTTCCGGGAGCCGCTTGCAGAATTCATAATGGCCGATTGGCTGTGATGTCAGCCCTCCGGTGGTCATGAATGCTTCGGAGGCAGAAGCGACGTTTGCGCCAAGCGTACCCGCGAAGAGCGCCACGGCGACACCTATGGTCTTTACAACCCCTGCTACCCCGAACATGCTTTACTCCAGACCCGATCGCTATCGTTAACAAAACGTTAATGGCGGGAGGGGACATGAGTCAATCACAATGGCGCCACGATCCAGCCATTGTTAATATATGGTTAAAATTTGAAATTTCGCATTCCCCCAATATTCATGAGGGCTCCAGCGATGCGTCAGAAATTGCGCCGGCTACTCGAAATTGGGGCGGGCACAAGATTTTGGCCACGGGGGAACATACGATAGCCTGTTGATTTCAAATGGTTTATTGTCAAACGAGAGGCGCCGCGATTAGCAAGACTACCAAATCGCTTTGATACGGCCCGGCGTTTCACCAATACATCCGACGGATTAGATATCAGGCGCGCTTTGCGATCGGCGTCACGTTGGTCTTGCGGTTCATTTGTGCGTGATCATTAACAAACTGGACAATGCGTGGCGCAATCTCTGCACGAAACCGCGAGCCATTGAATACGCCGTAATGGCCAACCTTCGGTTGCAGGTAATGCATACGCATCTCGTCCGGAATATTGACGCACAGTGTCTGGGCAGCCTTGGTCTGGCCGACGCCGGAGATATCGTCGTTTTCCCCTTCGACTGTGAGTAGCGCAACATTGCGAATAGCGGAGGGATCGACCGGGAGGCCCCGGTGAGTCATTTCGCCTTTCGGCAATGCCTGGCGAACGAATACCGTATCCACAGTCTGCAGATAGAATTCCGCGGTCAAATCCATAACGGCAAGGTATTCATCATAGAATTCACGATGCTTGTCAGCGGAATCGCCGTCTTCGTGCACCAGATGCATAAAGAATTCCTTGTGGGCAGTGATGTGGCGGTCGAGATTCATGCTCATGAAGCCTGACAGCTGCAGGAACCCCGGGTAGACATCACGCATGAACCCGCCATGCGGCCACGGAACCGACATGATCACGTTATCGCGGAACCAGTTGATCCCCTTTTCTTCCGCCAGCTTGTTGACGGCAGTCGGATTCTTGCGGGTGTCGATCGGCCCGCCCATCAGCGTCATGCTGGAAGGTGCGAATCTATCCCCATTGGTCTCCATGATGGAGACGGCGGCAAGCACCGGAACGGATGGCTRACAGACGGCCACGACATGCATATCTTCGCCCAATGCATGAAGCATTTCAATAACATAATCGATGTAATCATCGAGGTCGAATTTACCGTCGCTCAGCGGGACGCTACGGGCATCAACCCAATCGGTGATATAGACCTCGGCATGCGGCAGCAGCGCTTCCACCGTGCCACGAAGCAAAGTTGCATAGTGACCCGACATCGGCGCCACCACCAGAATCTTCGGGTCGGCAGGACGTTTGGCATTCAATGCACGTTTGAAATGGATGACGTTACAGAACGGTTTCGACCAGACGATTTTTTCTTTTATGTCGKTTTCGACACCATCTACGATCGTTGTCGGTAAGCCGAAGGAAGGTTTACCATAGCATCGCGTCGTGCGCTCGAACAGCTCGCACATCGCGGTAACCGAGCGCCCGACGACGGTTTGGGACAATGGATTCAAGGGGTTATCGTAGAATAGCTTGGTGGCGTCGGCGAGTGCGCGGTAGGGTTGGAGTGCGGCATGGTTCAGTTCATAGAGCTGATAAAACATCCAATTTCCGATCGATCAACACAACGCCAGTTCCAAGAACTTCTCCCTTAAATATGAAAGATTTCTTGACTGGTCAGTGACCGTAGCGGGTTTCTTCAATATTGCAATTCAACAATGGGATAAGGTCGGGTATAGATGTTCACAACTTCGCGTGCTGGGAACCACGGCCCGCCAGCGATCAAGCGCCTTCGACGACCAGCATCTCTCCATCGGCCACGGTGATGCGAATTGCCTTAGCTGCTTGATATTCCGGAGAATTATAGCAATCAACAGCCGCCTGAACCGAGGGGAATTCGATGACAACATTGCGGCCGCGAGCCTGACCTTCAAGCACATGGTACTGGCCGCCACGAGCTAGAAAATTGGCACCGTATTTTTCAAAAGCCGGTTTCGCCGTGGAAATATAGTCCTTGTAGCGTTCTGCATCCCTGACATCGATGCGTGCAATCCAATATCCCTTGGCCATCCTACATTCTACCTTTCACAACCAAATTACCCGACTGGGTTGAAAATCTTGCACCATTTCAGCCGATTGTTGTGCGAGATTCAATAATTCTTGCGTAGGTTATGCCGAAAGTTGTCTAGTTCTTGCCTCACGTTCCGCTTCAGGCGTTGGACATTTCTGCAAGAATAGCTTCTGCGGCCGCTTTCCGGTCTGAAGCGCCGACGATCGGCCGGCCGACCACCAGATGACTTGCACCGGAACGCAGCGCATCGGCTGGTGTCATCACCCGTTTCTGATCGCCCACGTCGGCACCGGCCGGACGGATTCCAGGGGTGACGATGGCCAGCTCCGGTCCGACGATCTTGCGGACRGCGGCAGCTTCCGTTGCCGCGCAGACAATCCCGCCCATTCCCGCCTGAAGCGCTTGCTCGGCGCGGATGAGGACCAGCGTATGGGGATAATGTTCGTAGCCTGCATCGGCCAGGTCCTGCTCGTCCATCGAAGTCAGCACCGTTACACCGAGAAGGCAAAGGTCCGATCCCTTGGCTGCCTCAACTGCAGCCCTCATCGCCTTGGGGTAGGCGTGCAACGTGAGCATGGAGACGCCCATCCTGACGATGTTCTCGACACCCTTGGCGACGGTGTTGTCGATGTCGAGAAGTTTCATGTCGAGGAAGACTTTTTTGCCTGAGCTGACAAGTTCGCTGGCAAAGCCAAGCCCGCCGGCAAATGCCAGCTGGTAGCCGATCTTGTAGAACGACACCGTGTCGCCAAGTTCGCTGACCGCCTGTTCGGCTGCGTTCAATGTCGGCACATCAAGTCCGACGATCAGGCGCTCGCGCAAGGCCGCATCCGTCATGACAAATCACCCTTTTTGTTGATCGAACCTCAATCGCACAGATCAACCGGATAGGAAATATGCTAGCGCAAGTTTTGTCTATCGACGAGAAATGGCGAATCTCGTGTGGTCGATCAAGGATTGGCACGCGCGCTGCATCGATTTGGCAGTTCGCTCATCCTTGAACGAACCATCCTCGGCGAATGCATCCTGGGCGCGCGGCACCGAGCATTGTTCCGTAATGATCTGGGTGCCAACATTCATCAGCACGGCACGCAGATGGTATAGACAGCGTATGCCTGCGAAATTGCCGTTCGAGGACGAGCACAGCGCCACGACCTTTCCCGCATAGGGCTTGAGCGGCTTGTCGCCGTCGTTCGAGATGCGACTAACCCAATCGATGGTATTCTTCACAAGCGGCGGAATCGACGAGTTATATTCGGGCGATGCGATCAAAATGCCGTCATGCGCGGCGAATAGCCGGCCAAGTTTCATGGCATTTTCCGGAATGCCCTTTTCCTCTTCCAGATCTTCGTCCATCAGTGGCAGCGGATAGTCGATCAGCGCAATCCGTGTGACATCGGCGCCGAGTTCCACCAACGTCCTGACCGCAACATTTGCAACCTGGCCACTAAAAGCGCCCGTACGGTTCGAGCCCGCGAAAACAAGAATTTTCGGCAGCATTGAGTTCCCTCTGAGGAATTTACCAGACGACGGGAAGACTATAGGGGGTCAATCGACCCGGCGGTAGACCCACAAACGCGCCGGCGGCACATTACGGATAATGAAATCGAGATGTTCGATCTTGTAATTGCCACGCCCGGCCGGAACCGGCGACATCGGTCCATAGGTGATCTGCACAATCGGACGGCCATGCGGAATGCGGCGCAGCAAATCTTCGATGATCTTGACGCGGTCGCCGACGGGGAAATTCAAAAGTGGTACCGCAGAAACGACCGAATCGAACTTCTGCTCGCGCTTGTCGCCGAGGGTCACATCCAGATTGAAAGCATCGCCCTCGATGATATTCACGCCGGGAAAATCCTCGCGCAAATGCTGGGCAAAATCCGATGAATATTCGACGCTGTAGAGCTTGGTCGGAGCAACGCCGCGATCGAGAATTGCGCGGGTAATAACGCCGGTGCCCGGCCCCAGCTCAAGCACGGGAAGGCCCGAGTGCGGGTTGACGACGCTGGCCATGCGGCGGGCAGTAATGGAACTTGTCGGCAGGATCGAGCCCACAGCCTTGGGGCCATGCATCCATCCCTTGAAGAACCGGATTTCCTCGCCGAACTTTTCGGCCAGCTTCTTTCCCAAGGGTCGTGACATCCCGCTTATCCTCCGTCGCAGTTAGACAAGTTTATGACGCAACCCATGGCGGAAGCAAGACCGGCACCCGGAAAAGTTCCAATAAAATTATTCGCTTAGGCCCTCGAAGAACTCTTTCATCCGCGCAAAGAAGCCCGACGATTGCGGGCTGTTGTCTTGCGACGATATGCGGTCGAACTCTTCCAGCAACTCGCGCTGACGCTTGTTGAGGTTCTGCGGCGTCTCGATTGCGATCTGAATATAGAGGTCACCCATGGCCGGCTGGCGCAGCACCGGCATGCCCTTGCCTTTCAGGCGGAACTGCTTGGCGTTCTGCGTACCGTCCGGAATCTTGACGCGCGTCTGCGTACCGTCGAGCGTCGCTACCTCGAACTGGCCGCCAAGTGCCGCAGTCGTCATCGAGATGGGCACTTTGCAATAAAGATCGGCACCATCGCGCTGGAAGAATTCATGCGGCTTCAATGAGAGGAAAATATAGAGATCGCCGGCGGGTCCGCCACGCAAGCCCGCTTCGCCCTCGCCCGTAAGCCGGATACGCGTGCCGTCTTCGATGCCGGCCGGAATATTGACCGAAAGAGCGCGCTCCTCGGTTATACGCCCCTGGCCACTGCACTTCGGGCAGGGATCCTTGATGATCTGGCCGCGGCCATGGCAGGTCGGGCAGGTGCGTTCGATCGAGAAGAAACCCTGTGCCGCCCGGACACGCCCGGAGCCGCTACAGGTGCTGCAGGTGACCGGCTGCGTACCTGGCTTGGCGCCACTGCCCGAGCATTCGTCACAGGTGATCGAGGTCGGGACCCTGATCTGCGCCGTCTTGCCCGCATAGGCTTCTTCCAGCGTTATTTCCATATTGTAACGCAGGTCCGCACCGCGCTCGCGCCCGCCTGACCGGCGCTGGCGTCCACCGCCCATCATCTCGCCGAAAATGTCTTCGAAAATATCGGCAAAGCCACCGGCGCCACCAAACCCGCCGCCGCCATTCATCCCGCCGTTTTCGAAGGCGGCATGACCGAACCTGTCATAGGCAGCACGTTTCTGCGGGTCCTTCAGGGTTTCATAGGCCTCGCCGATTTCCTTGAAGCGGTGTTCGGCATCGGCGTCGCCCGGATTCTTGTCTGGGTGAAATTGCATTGCCAGTTTACGGAAAGCGCTCTTCAGCTCTTTCTCATCAGCGCTTTTCGCTACGCCGAGGGTTTCGTAATAGTCAGCCTTCATCCAGACACTCATTCCCAGAAAATCGCAAACGCTTCTTCAGAAGCACATTTAAAGGCGGTATTTAGGTGTTCACGCCCGTGAATGCCATAGCCAACTTATATTGATTCGCCCGAAATGGCGCATATTTGCTGATTATTGCGTTTGTGTGGCAAGCGCTCCACGAATCTGAGACGTATGTTTAGCTTGTTCAGTGCCAACCCTGGAACTCATAATAGCGCCAATCGTCATCGGCGATCGAATTTTCCCAGTGCTTAAGGTCTTCCCAGCTTTTGTCGGCGATTGTCGAAGTGTCATAGTCGACATCCTCATCAAAAGATCGGGGCCCGCCGGTAAGCTTTGCTATCACTGCACTTGTCAGGTCAGCAAATCGCAGTTGAAAGCTGTCGGAAGCTGCAAATCTGATCGACACCGTCATTTTGAATTCCGATAGCCGGGCCAGATCTTCCGGGCTAAACCAATCGGCGTCTTCGGGGTTAAAATCCTCGACGTAGAGTTCGAATCCACTCACCAGATCCTTGTCTTTCAGAATGTCAAGCTTCGGGTTGGACAAGCGGAACTTGAAAGGGAGAAATCCCGAGTGTTTAGAGAAACTGAAGCCCGGGTAAATCTCGCAGGTCATTTCAAATTTGTTGAGTTCACTGATCATATCAGGAATTATATCGTCCGATATCTCATTCAGATGTACCCAGTACTCCATGCTCATATGTGGTCCTTTCAAATGTTTAAAGCTATTTGGATCGTTCACAAAAAGGTCACGTCACGAAATTCGATCACGCTGTGAATTGCGCATGTTCTTATTATGTTCCATCGCAAGAAAATATCAATTATCCAAAAGGCCATAGCGAACCTGCTCACAAACAAAAAAGCCCGGCACGATGGCCGGGCTTTTCATTAGAACGCAGTGAAGTCAGTTAAGCGGACTTCTTCTTGCCGTCTTCGTCGATTTCTTCGAAATCGGCATCGACGACATCATCATCCGCCTTGGCGGTTGCATCGGCTTCGCCACCTTCGGCAGAAGCGGCCTCGGCAGCCTGCGAGGCTTCATACATGGCCTGACCAAGCTTCATCGAAACTTCGGCAAGCGTCTGGGTCTTTGCCTTGATCACCTCGGCATCGTCGCCTTCGACCGCCGTCTTCAATTCGGCAAGAGCCGTCTCGATGGATGCCTTGTCCTCGGCCGAAACCTTGTCGCCATAATCCTTGAGTGACTTCTCGGTCGAATGGACCAAAGCTTCAGCCTGGTTCTTCGACTCGACAGCCTCGCGGCGCTTCTTGTCGCTTTCGGCATTGGCCTCGGCGTCCTTGACCATCTTTTCGATGTCTGCATCGGAAAGACCGCCGGATGCCTGGATACGGATCTGGTGCTCCTTGCCCGTTCCCTTGTCCTTGGCCGAGACGTTGACGATACCATTGGCGTCGATGTCGAACGTCACCTCGATCTGCGGAACGCCGCGTGGTGCGGGGGGAATGCCGACGAGGTCGAACTGGCCTAGAGACTTGTTGTCGGCAGCCATTTCACGCTCGCCCTGGAAGACGCGGATCGTCACGGCGGACTGGCTGTCCTCGGCCGTGGAGAAGGTCTGCGACTTCTTGGTCGGGATCGTCGTGTTGCGCTCGATCAGACGGGTGAAGACACCGCCAAGTGTTTCGATGCCGAGTGAAAGCGGGGTAACGTCGAGCAGGAGAACGTCCTTGACGTCGCCCTGCAGAACGCCGGCCTGAATGGCAGCACCCATGGCAACAACTTCGTCAGGATTTACGCCCTTGTGGGGTTCCTTGCCGAAGAAGGCTTTCACGATTTCCTGGATCTTCGGCATGCGGGTCATGCCGCCGACGAGAACCACTTCATCGATCTCGCCAGCCTTGAGGCCGGCATCCTTGAGAGCCGACTTGCAAGGCTCGACAGTGCGCTGAACCAGATCATCGACCAGGCTCTCGAACTTGGCACGGGACAGTTTCATCGTCAGGTGCTTCGGACCGGTAGCATCGGCGGTGATGAAGGGCAGGTTGATTTCGGTCTGCTGGGCGGACGAAAGCTCGATCTTGGCCTTTTCGGCAGCTTCCTTGAGGCGCTGCAGAGCAAGCTTGTCGTTCTTCAGATCGATGCCCTGTTCCTTCTTGAACTCGGCCGCAAAATATTCGACCAGACGCATGTCGAAGTCTTCACCGCCAAGGAACGTATCGCCATTGGTGGATTTGACTTCAAAAACGCCGTCGCCGATCTCGAGGATCGAAACGTCGAAAGTACCGCCGCCAAGATCGTAGACGGCAATGGTCTTGCCTTCCTTCTTGTCSAGGCCATAGGCMAGSGCRGCCGCRGTCGGCTCGTTGATGATGCGCAGGACCTCAAGGCCAGCGATCTTGCCGGCATCCTTGGTAGCCTGACGCTGGGCGTCGTTGAAGTATGCAGGAACCGTAATGACAGCCTTCTCGACCTTTTCGCCAAGATAGGCTTCCGCCGTTTCCTTCATCTTCTGCAGGATCATCGCCGAGATCTGAGATGGCGAATATTTCTTTTTGTGAACTTCTACCCATGCATCGCCATTGTCGCCTTTGACAATGTTGTAAGGAACAAGCTTCTTGTCCTTTTCGACAGTCGGGTCTTCATAGCGGCGACCGATAAGGCGCTTTACCGCAAAAACCGTGCCTTCCGGATTGGTGACAGCCTGGCGCTTGGCCGGCTGGCCAGCGAGGCGCTCATCGCTATCCGTAAAAGCGATGATCGAAGGCGTTGTGCGTGCACCTTCTGCATTTTCAATAACCTTTGCGTTTTTGCCATCCATGACAGCGACGCAGGAATTGGTGGTACCTAGATCAATACCGATAACTTTAGCCATTACTCTTCTCCATTCAGCAGGCTGCCGGGACCTCTGCCGAGCATTCCATACGGCAGCCTCTAGGGGTTTCACAGTCCAGAGCCGCCGGGATGGGCGGTTCTAGCGTGTTGAGGGCTATATAAGAAGCGGAAAATTACCATGCAAGTCAGAAGAGGCTGCATTTGCATGCTTAATCACCCTAAAAGACTCGGCAAAATGCTTTTTTCGCCCCATATATCGCCTATGACCGACAATGCACTCCATCTCCCCTTGCCTGGACATCGCCGGAGCCGGCTTATCAACAGGCTGCACACCTGGCTGCTGCTGGCGGGAAGCCTGCTGTTGCTCATCGTTTGCGCGTGGACCCTGGCGGGGCCAGCCGGCATCATATACGCTTTCGTGTTTGGCGGCATCAGCCTTTATGCCATCAGGCGCATAAGTCCTCAGATGGTGCTGACGATGTATAAGGCAAGGCCTGTGACGCGCGCCGAATTCCCGCAAGGACTGGCGATCGTCGAGGAGCTTGCGCGCCGCGCCAGCCTGCCAAAGCCGCCGAAACTACATGTCATACCCTCGCGCATGATGAACGCCTTTGCTGTGGGGCGAAGAGACAATTCCGTCGTCGCGGTTACAGATCAGCTCATTCGGGCACTGACAGCGCGCGAGCTCACTGGCGTTCTTGCACATGAAATCAGCCATATTCATAACGAGGACCTCAAGGTGATGGCCTTGGCCGATACGGTCTCGCGCTTTACCTCGCTGATGTCCACTGTCGGTATCGTTTCCCTCCTGTTCAACATCACCTGGATGGCCAGCGGATCGGCGGCGCAAGTGCCGTGGCTCGGCGTGATCGTGCTGCTGTTTGCGCCGACCATTGGCGGATTGCTGCAGATGGCGCTGTCGCGCACCCGCGAATTCGATGCCGATCTCGGTGCAGCAATGCTGACCGGCGATCCCGATGGTCTCGCCAATGCACTGACCAAACTGGAGAAGGCTCAAGGCAGGATCTGGGAAAACCTCATCCTTCCCGGCGGGCGCATTCCCGACCCCTCGATTCTCCGCACGCACCCGCTGACTGAAGCCCGCGTGGCGCGGCTTCACGCGCTAAAAGAAGCGTGCGATATGGCAGCGCGCGGCGATATATTAACGGAGCTGGAGCTGAAGCCGGAGGACCATATCCGCACGCGCCCCAGATCTGTCCCGCAGATCGGTCAGCAATATGGACGCTGGAACTCCAACAATCTGGAAATCCTGTCGCTAATCAACACCCAGGCAACGCACCCGATTGTGCAGGGCAGCGAAGCGGAATGCGAAGCTTGCGCCCAAAGCCTTTATACGCCAGACGGCAAGCCGCGCGTGCACGTGGCGCGCGGCGGCGTGTACTGGTGAGTTCTCCGGATTAAACCGTTTCCCAATTACCGCTCTCGCCTGCACGATAAACGGCGTCGATCAACTTTTGATTGAGGACGGAGTTTTCCAGGGTGAACACTTCGACATCCTCGCCCTGTGCGGCACGGGCAAAGGCTTCCACCTCAAGGCAATAGTGGTCCACATTGCCGAAGTTGTATTCGGTCGCGGTTCCATGGTTGGCGTCATGCAGCGTGATCTTGGCGTGGTCGTATTTGCCGGTGTTGAACGGCGCCAGGACCTCGATGTAGCCCTTGTCGCCATGGAAGGCGATTGACTGGCGCGCGGCGAGCTGCGTTGCGACATAGAAGGTCAATTCGAAATCCGCGAAGTCAGCACGGACACTCGCATAGCGATCGGTACCGAAGTCCGGATCGCGCTCGATGGTCGCCATGGCGCGTACGGGTTCCTTGCCGGTCACGAAGCGTGTCGCCACAGTCGGGTAGACACCGATATCGGGCAAGGCGCCGCCACCCAGCGACAGCTGGTTGCGCATATTGGTCGCGTCCTTGTTGAAATAGGTGAACGCAGCCTGCACCTGTTGCAGGCGGCCAATGGCGCCTGTCGCTATCAGTTCGCGAACCTTCAGCCATTGCGGATGATACGTCACCATGAAGGCTTCCGATATCAGCACGCCATTGGTGTCGCGGGCGCGCTGCAGCGCCGCGATCTCGCTGGCGTGCAACGAGATCGGCTTTTCGCACAGGACGTGCTTGCCGGCCTCGGCGGCCTTCAGGCACCATTCCACATGCTGTGATGTCGGAAGCGGAATATAGACGCCGTCAATATCATTCGAAGCCAGCATGTCATCGTAGGAACCAAAGGCGTGCGGCGCGCCAAAACGGTCAGCGACAGCACGGGCTTTCGCAAGGTCGCGGCTGGCAACGGCCGACAGGACCGAATTCTCCGCATTGCATATGGCGGGAATGACCGCCGTTACTCCGATTTTTGCCGTCGACAGAATACCCCAGCGAAACATGATGACATCTCCTTCTCGTCGGCGCGCAACCTAGGTCGTAAACTTGAAGAAATCAATGAAGGCGCGCAGTGCCGGGCGGATCTGACGGCGGCTCGGGTAATACAAGTAARCGCCGGGAAACGGCGCGCACCAATCCTCAAGCACGCGGCGGAGTTTGCCTTGAGCTATGGCTTTCGGCGCCATGTGTTGCAGCAGGAACGCAACGCCAGCGCCGCCGAGGGCCGCTTCGACAACAAGCCGGTCATCGCCAAGAATAAGCGGCCCGTTTACATCAAGGACGATCTCTTCGCCATCCTTTTCGAATTCCCAGCGATAGACCCGCCCGCTGGAGAAGCGGCGGCGGATGCAGAGATGATCGAGAAGATCGCGCGGGTGCCTCGGCACAGCATGGTTTTCGAAATAGCCCGGCGTGGCAACGATGCTTGCTGTGATCGCGTCGCTCATGCGCACTGCAATCATGTCTGGCTCCAGGCTTTCCCCAAGCCGCATGCCGGCATCGACACCTGTCGCGACAATATCGTTGAACGGTTCCTCGACGCGCAGCTCGAGCGTCACGCCGGGATAGGCCTCGCTGAAGGCAGCAAGTCGGGGCGCGAGCAGCCAGTGGGCGGCGAAAGGCGGAACACTCAGGCGCAGATTTCCGGCAACGCGGCTGTTCGCCTCCTTGACCGCATCGAGCGCAAGATCGATCTCGCCAAGGGCCGGACGAAGCCGTTTGAGCAGCAGCGCGCCCTCTTCGGTCACGGCGACGCTGCGCGTCGTCCGGGCAAGAAGCCTCACGCCCAAACTCTGCTCCAAGCTGGAAATCGCGTGACTGACCGCCGACGGCGCGATGCCCAGTTCCTTGGCCGCGCCACGAAAACCGCCACTCGCCGCGACCGTCGCAAAGATTGCCAATTGGGGAAGCCGGGAACGATCCATTGATCTATCATATAGAACAAGCTGTAAAAATTTAAGCCAATTATCGAACACTGCTCCACGTTTTACCTTCCACCCATCACACGTGAAGGAGATCAGTGATGGAAAAACGCAAACTCGGAACAGAACTCAGCGTCTCGGCAGTGGGCCTCGGCTGCATGGGCATGACCTTCGCCTATGGCGGACAAGATGAAGCCGATGCAATCCGCACACTGCATCGCGCAGTGGATATCGGCGTCACCTTCTTCGATACGGCGGAAGTCTATGGGCCGTTCGACAATGAAATCCTTATCGGTAAGGCGTTCAAGGGGCGCTGGGACAAGGTGGTGATCGCCACCAAATTCGGCTTCAAGATCGCCGACGAAGGCGAGGGCATATCGCGCATGGTCGGCGTCGACAGCCGGCCGGAACATCTGAAGGCCGTTGCCGAAGCATCCCTTGGACGACTCGGTATTGAGCRGATCGACCTTTTCTACCAGCACCGCGTCGATCCGAACGTTCCGATCGAAGATACGGTCGGAGCCATGGCCGACCTCGTCAAACAGGGCAAGGTGAAAGCCCTTGGCCTCTCCGAAGCCAGTGCCGCCACAATCCGCCGTGCCCACAAGGTGCATCCGATCGCTGCGGTGCAGAGTGAGTATTCGCTGTGGAGCCGCGAGCCGGAGAATGATGTTCTTGCCGTCTGCCGCGAGCTTGGCATCGGCTTCGTGCCGTATAGCCCGCTTGGACGCGGTCTCCTCACCGGCACGATCAACAGGCCGGATGAACTCGGCACCGATGACTGGCGCAAGACCTTGCCGCGCTTTCAGGCCGAGAACATGGATGCCAATGCGGCCGTGATTGCCACACTCAAGGGACTGGCTGCGGACAAGGGCGTCACACCGGCACAGCTGGCGCTGGCCTGGGTGCTGCACCAGGGCGCCTTCATCGTACCGATTCCCGGCGCCCKCAAGATCAAGCATCTCGAAGAGAATGCAGCTGCGGCTGATATTTCCCTGTCTGCCGCTGATCTCGCCAAGATTGGCGACGCGCTCTCGCCGGCGCGGGTGGCAGGAAAACGCTATACGGAGGCGTCGCTTGCACTCGTGAATGGCTAATCGGACTTAAAATTACTGGTGACAGAAGGGAACAGCCATGGCTGTCCCTTTCTCGCGCCCTTGACAGGCGAATCGGCGTGAGGCCTATTCCTGACCGTCGCTGACCACTTTTAAAAGTTCGCCGGCGGTTGTATATCGCGCAAGATCGATTTGTCTCAACAAGCCGCGCCATCCTCTATTTTGCCTGGCGCCGAACCTGGAATACCATGGAAAAAGCAACGAAAAAGTCCCTTCGGCGTTGGGCTGTCGGATTGGTTCTTCTGGCAATCCTCGCTTATTTTGTCCCTTATCTGGTCATCTTCTATCTGATCTGCGGCCTTTACGATTTATCGCGCAACAAGAATTTGAACCTGCAGGTTATCGAGCAATATTTCTTCGGCAATGGCATGTTCACCTGGGTCCTTTCACCGCTGAACATCCTGCTCGATATCCTGTCACTGCCCTACGTCAACAAGGGCGTTTACAAGCTGCAGGACCTTCCGGCCGATTATCAAGCCGAGGTGAAGCGCCTGATCACAGCGACGCAGAAGGAAAACATCGTTGGGCAGTTGCAGGCACGCGCCGAACAGCAGGCGCGCAGCATGTTCTTTTTCAAATGGTATGGCAAAGACCAGCCGAGCTTCGCCAACGTGCCGTCCTTCTACGAAAAGTACAATTTCGTGAAAACGATCGGTGTGTCTGTCTTCAACAAAAAGAATTCGACTTCAAAGCACTTCGGTCCGATCCGGGCGACGATACGCGTGCTTTACAACATCAATGACATGAACGATCGCACGGCCTATATCTGGTGCGGCGATACGACGAGCTACTGGAAAGACGACAAGCTGTTCATCTTCGATGACACGCTGATGCACCAGTCCGTCAACCAGACCGATCAGACGCGCTATTGCCTTTTCGTCGACATCCTGCGTCCGTCCTATCTGCCGGGCCTGTTTGCCGCCATCGTTTCGTTCATGGGCGTTATTCTCAAGGGCAGCAACTCGATCTTCTACAAGAACTGGAAAGTTATCCAGAAATAGGGCTTTCGAGCTCGGAGGTCTGACCCTCCCCCCAGAGGTCTCTGAACCTACCTTCCGCCCTGCGATTCAATACAAAAGGCCCTCCCCGCTGCTACGCAGCTTCCCTCCCCACAAGGGGGAGGGTGGGAGCCAGGCTACTTATCCCCGCAGCACGCCACCGGTCTGTTTGCCGACGCTTTCAACGATGCGTTTTGTAAGCGCTTCCAGATCCTCATCGGTCAAGGTGCGCTCCACGGGCTGGATGGCCACCTCTATCGCAACCGACTTCTTGTCAGCGCCAAGCGATGCGCCTTCGAAAAGGTCGAAAACCTGAACCCCGGTAATCAGCTTCTTGTCGCCGGCAAGTGCTGCGCGGACAATGGCACCTGCTTCCACGGCCTTGTCGACCACAAACGCAAAGTCACGCCGCACAGTCTGAAAATCTGAAAGATTGAGCGCCGGCTTGGTGCGTGTCGCCTTCTGCTTTGGTTCCGGAATGGCATCGATAAAGACCTCGAAACCGCAAAGGCTCCCAGAGACATCGAGGGTTTCCAGCGTCTTCGGATGGAACTCGCCGAAGGTTCCGAGGATTACCTTTGGCCCGAGCTTGATCGTGCTGGAACGCCCGGGATGATACCAGGCGGGACCGCCACTTTCGATCTGCAACTTATCAATGGGAGCGCCGCACGCTTCGAGCACGGCAAGTGCGTCGGCCTTTGCGTCGAAGACGCCAACTGGCCCAACACTACCCGACCAGTGACGGCCAAAGCCTTCGAGCTTCGCGGTACCCCGGCGAACACCGGCGGCAACGCGGCGCTGTGCTTCCGGCGTATTGCCTTCATAGGTGCCGGAGACTTCGAACAGCGCGAGGTCGTTGAAGCCGCGATCGGCATTGCGCTGAGCGGCGGCAAGCAGGCCCGGCAACAGCGATGGGCGCATGTCGGACATGTCGGCCGCAATCGGATTGGCAAGCTTCAGTTCGCTCTGACCGCCGCCGAATGCTTTCGCTGAAGCTTCCGAAATGAACGACCAGGTAACCGCTTCCATCATGCCGCGCGAAGCGAGTGCCCGGCGGGCATTGCGCGTACGGATCTGCAACGTGGTCAAGATCTTGCCGTTGACCGCCGCATGGCTGAGCAGGGGCTGCGGATCGATCTGGTCGACGCCATGAATACGCATGACCTCTTCGACGAGGTCGGCCTTGCCGTCTATATCCGGACGCCATGACGGGATCACCACATCAACAAGCTCACCGCTCCCTTGCGGCTTGAAGCCGAGGCGAGACAGGATATCGAGGCTCGTTTCAGCCGGAACATCGATGCCGGTAAGCCGCTTGACCTCCGATGCGGGGAACCGGACTGTCTTCGGTGTATGGCCCTTGTAGCCGATGACTTTCGCTTCGGATGGCGTACCGCCGCAGAAATCGAGAACCAGCTGTGTGGCAAGCTCAAGACCGGGGATCATGAACTCAGGATCGACGCCGCGCTCGAAACGGTAGCGCGCATCGGTAATGATACCAAGCGTCCGGCCTGTACGGGCAATGTTCATTGCGTCCCAAAGCGCGGACTCGATCACGACATTGGTGGTGTTCTCATCACAGCCAGAGTGTTCGCCGCCCATGATACCGCCAATCGATTCGACCCCATCAGCATCGGCGATGACTACATTGTCCGGACCAAACGTATATTCCTTGCCGTTGAGGCCGAGAATCTGTTCRCCTTCCCGGCCGCGGCGCACGGTGAGATTGCCACTGACCTTGTCGGCATCGAAGACGTGCAACGGACGGCCGCGATCGAAGGTCAGATAGTTGGTTATGTCGACGAGCGCATTGATCGGGCGCAAGCCTATGGCGATCAACCGCTGCTGCAGCCATTGCGGGCTGTGACCGTTCTTGACGCCCTTGACGGTACGCCAAGCGAAGCCGGGGCAAAGATGGGTATCTTTGCCAAGATCAAGATGAACGTCCACCAGCGCGGGCCCTGCGCCTTTGACAGGCACGATCGGCCGCTGCTTGAGCTTGCCGATACCGGCTGCAGCCAAGTCGCGGGCAATACCGTAGACACTCGTGCAGTCCGGGCGGTTCGGCGTCAAATTGATCTCGATGACCGGGTCGTCGAGGCCGGCATAGGCAGCGAAGCTGGTTCCCACAGGCGCATCTGCGGGCAAGTCGATGATGCCATTGTGCTCATCGGACATCTGCAGTTCGCGTTCGGAGCACATCATGCCATGGCTCTCGACACCACGGATCTTGCCGACCGACAGCGTAAGGTCGATGCCCGGAACATAGGTCCCTGGAGCTGCGAATGCGCCGATCAGGCCGGCGCGGGCGTTCGGCGCACCGCACACCACCTGCAGCGGCTTGCCGTCGCCCGTATCCACAGTCAAAACCTGCAGCTTGTCAGCGTCCGGGTGGCGGGAAGCTGTCAGCACCTTGGCAATGACGAAGGGCATTAGCGCCGACTTGTCATCAAGATGCTCGACTTCCAGACCGATTCTTGTCAGGGAATCGACGATCTCTTCGAGTGAAGCCTCGGTCTCGAGATGGTCTTTAAGCCAGGAGAGTGTGAATTTCATGATTTTCACTCGTTTTCAAAATTTCGAGGTTTCGAGGTTTCGGCAAGCGCCTTCGTCCCCGTGAAGTCTGATGGCGCGTTACGCGCTCAGGCCTCCGAACAGCGTCGGCATGTCGAGCGGGCGGAAGCCGTAGTGCTGAAGCCAACGCACGTCGGCATCGAAGAAGGCGCGCAGGTCCGGCATGCCATATTTCAACATGGCAATGCGGTCGATGCCCATGCCCCAGGCAAAACCCTGATACTCGTCCGGATCAAGACCGCCGGCGCGCAACACGTTCGGATGCACCATGCCGCAGCCGAGAATTTCCATCCAGTCGGTGCCTTCACCGAATTTCACTTCCTTGCCAGAGCGGTCGCACTGGATATCGACCTCCAGTGATGGCTCGGTGAAGGGGAAATAGGACGGGCGGAAGCGCATCTTCAGCGACGGCACTTCGAAGAACGCCTTGCAGAATTCTTCGAGCACCCATTTCATGTTGGCGACATTGGCCGACTTGTCGATAACCAGCCCTTCAACCTGATGGAACATAGGCGAGTGGGTGGCGTCGCTATCCATGCGATAGGTCTTGCCGGGAATAACGATGCGGATCGGTGGCTTCTGATTTTCCATCGTACGAATCTGCACCGGGCTTGTATGGGTACGCAGCACCCGTCGCTCGCCGTTCTCGTCGGGATTGAAGAAAAAAGTGTCGTGCATCTCGCGAGCCGGGTGACCCTCGGGAAAATTGAGCGCGGTGAAGTTGTAGTAGTCGGTCTCGATATCCGGACCTTCCGCAATGGAGAAGCCCATATCGGCGAAGATCGCGGTGATTTCATCGATGACCTGGCTGATCGGGTGGATACGTCCCCGTTCTGCCGGCGCGGCGCGTACAGGAAGCGTGACATCCACCTTTTCCTTTTCAAGACGCACAGCGATGGCGGCATCCTTGAGGGCATTTCTGCGCGCGGTGAGTGCTTCCGTAATACGATTCTTCAAGCCGTTGATGGCAGGTCCCTTGAGCTGCCGCTCTTCCGGCGACATGGAACCGAGCGACTTCAGCTTTTCCGAGATCGAGCCCTTCTTGCCGAGAGCTGCAATGCGGACGGCCTCGATGGCCGTTTCGTCATTGGCTGACTCAATCTGCGCGGCAAGCACGCTTTCCAGTTCTACCAGGTCGTCCATCGTTCTTCACCTGTTGGTTTCTTGAGATCCCTGTCATTTCTCTCGAAATGACCGCCTCTTGCTCGTCGATGCAGAAAATCGAAAAACCCGCGCCAGCCGAGCCAGCGCGGGTTTCCCAAATCTATATTTCCGGAATGCTTTGGGAGCGCTGGTCCTTACTGCGCCGCGTGTCCAATTGGACACGCAAAGGACGCAGTAACACCTTTACTGGCGCATGATCCTTTCCAAAAATCAAAATTGATTTTTGGGGTCAAGCGTGAACAGCGCCTTCAAAAGCGTTCGGAGTTGTATTCTTGAGATATTCAAGCGCCTTCTTGGCAGAAGCCACGAGCGAGCCGAATGCCTCCGGCTCGTGGATCGCCAGATCCGACAGAACCTTGCGGTCAACCTCGATACCCGACTTCGACAGACCGTCGATGAAACGGCTGTATGTCAGGCCATGTTCGCGGACAGCGGCGTTGATGCGCTGGGTCCAGAGCGCACGGAAAGTACGCTTCTTGTTCTTGCGGTCGCGATAAGCGTACTGCTTCGAACGATCGACTGCGGCCTTGGCGGTCTTGATGGTATTCTTGCGGCGGCCACGGAAACCCTCGGCCTGCTTCAGAACTTTTTTATGCTTGGCGTGGGACGTAACGCCCCGTTTTACACGTGCCATGATATGATCTCCTTACTGAGATGGATAACGTTTGCCCGATCAGAGACCGTTAGGCAGGAACTTCTTCACGATTTTCGCATCTGGCTCGGAAAGAACCATCGTGCCGCGTGCATCACGAATGAATTTGTTCGAACGTTTGATCATGCCATGGCGTTTGCCAGCGGCGGCGGCTTTGATTTTGCCAGTTCCGGTAATCTTGAACCGTTTCTTGGCAGCAGATTTGGTCTTCATCTTGGGCATTTTGCTACTCCTGATTTTCTTTCTTGAGGTCCCTGTCGTTCCTACGGAACTCCACGCCTCTTGCGAGGCCCGTTTCGCTCCAAAGAGTTTCGGGCCTCTTGTTTTGACTTCAGGCCGACCAAAGCCTGAAAGCATACAAAACCGCCACGGCATGCCCTGCCGGGCGGTTTGAACGCGTGCTTATTACCAGAAGTCAGAAAAAGCGCAACAGTTGAATCGCGTGAGCGGGCGAAAAGCTTAGTAGAGTCGCAGCAGAACCGGCAGAATGTGTTGCCCTTGCAGATATTCCACGAACTCGAGCAATGGATAGGAGACGAAGAATACAAGTCCGTCGGTGAACGTCCTGTAC